>CAZZAQ010000426.1:0-4819 GCA_964652165.1 uncultured Bifidobacterium sp. | reverse complement strand
GACAAAGCGAGTCCGCGAGCGACGCCCTGGGTTCACGTCAACAAAACCAGCCAAGCCCTGTAAGGGCGGCAAAATCTTCAACGCAAAGACGCAGAGGCGCGAAGAAGTTCAACCACGGATGAACACGGATAGACACGGATTAGACTCTCACGAATTTGCGCGAAGCCTGATTGATGCTCCAATGGAACAATGGAAAATAAGGGTTGCGAGACGGCCCTCCGGGCTCGGACCGAGCTACCCTCGGTAAACTTCTCCCAAATACAATTCTTCTTCTCCTCCTCGAACGAGAAGAGGGCTGAGGAGTCGAACAAATCGCGAACCACGCCGAATAGGCGAAAACCGATTTCGACGACCGATCAAGCCTCACGGTTGTCCCCATTTGTTTCGAGTTCGGCCGAAACGGGAAACCGCAACATATCCATTTTTAATTGGCGATCAGCCACGGCCTTTTGGCGAGCGAGCCACTTCTCTTTCTTCTGAGCGTCATTTTCGATGTCGAGACTCTCCTTGTATTCGGTTGCTACCGCCTTGTCTGTCCACACTTTGACCGTGAAGTCTTCACCTTGGTTTAGCTTCTCAATTTCCTGGTGAATGTCCGTCAGGTTCACGCGGAAAAATTCTTTGCGCGCATTCATCTTGTTGACCTGCATCGCCAAGAACTGCTTGTGAATTTTGTGTTCAAGTGCAGGGGCGTTCTCGCTTTCGATCAGGGCGTGAATGTCGAATTCAAATGGCACGCTGGCATCACCTAGCTCATCAACACGCTCTTGTGGGTCAGGCCGCCGCGTCTGGCCGATTTTGTAAATGCCTTCGCCAAACGACCCGATGTTGGAAATGATGTAAACGTGACCTTTCTTGGTCTGCTGCGCTATGGTGAGCGCCTTCTGCGTGGCGTCAGCAAGGTCTTGGCGCAGTTTCTGGAGTTCCTGTTCGTAAAGCGCCTTCTGTTCCGCAGTCGCGCCCGCAAATTTCATCTCTGCCTCCTCCACCGCTTTTCGTTTCAATTCCTCTTCCTTTGCTGCCTGACGCATTTTCTCCTCATACTCCTTCCTCGCCTTTTCCTCGTCTCGGAGTCGTTCTTTCAGATAGCGTTGTTCTTCCCGCTGTTTTCGGGCCAACTCATGCACCACCACAGCCCATTTGAGTTCAGCCAGCCGTGCATCGAGATAGGCCGGGAGAATCCGCGCGTTCCTGAAAGCTTGGCCGTTCAGATTCACAAGACTGAAAGCGTCCCGTATTTCCTGTTCGAGCGTTCCGTAATTGTCGTGCCTTGAACGCGACAGAATAGCGTCCACTCGACCGTTGAAGGCATCTATCACAAAGCGAATTGCAATTTCTCGCCGGTTGGCTTCGACGTAATCGCAAGCAGCCGCCTCAGCTTGTTCGACCATGCGCCGGGATTGTTCACGCGCGGACTTCAGTGCTTGACCTGCCGCATCGTAGCCAAATTCCACGGCGAGATCGTCGAGCAGGCTGTGAGTGGGAATGATGTAACGGTCTCCGTAACCTTCAATGACATTGCGCATGGCTGCTGCGGCTTGCTCCAGAAGTTGCTTGTCACGCAAAGCAACGTAAGCATCGCCGCCGATTTGCTCCGCGCGCCTTTCCGCCTCTGCCATGATGCGGCCAGCATCACGCGTGGCTTGATTCAGAAGCGCGTCGGCTTGCTCGCGGATTTCCTTGGCTCTCTGGATCGCGAGTGACCGTTCGTTGGCTGCGGCATTTCTAGCCTGTTCCAGCAAACTCTGCGCTTCCGTCCGCAAACTGGTGGCCTCTTTCAAAGCGTCGGCAAGTTGACGTTGGGCCTCTACTTCTGCGTCTCGAAATGTTTCGTATTTCCGAAGCGGTTCAAAATCTTGGATCGTTTTCGCAACGAGGGCGTCGGCTGCCTCCTGAATCTTGCGCGATTCGGCTTCGTAATGTTGGCGGATGCGCTCGGACTCCTGCTGCATCTCGGCAAAGTGCTGGTCAATGAGCTTCTGAGCTTCAGCAACGGACGCTTGCGCTTCGGTTTGCACGCGCGCCAAATCGCCTTCAAGCTTTGTGTTTTTCATCAGAACAAAGATTGCGAACCCCAAGCACAGCACTGCCAGAATAGCGAAGAAGACGGTCATGGCGATGAACTGGTTTGCTGAATCGTATCATTTGCACGCTTGCTCAATTCAGCGATTTCTGATTTCAACTCGTCGCGCATTTTTTGAATCGTGGCGAGCAGGTCACGAAAGCTAATGTCATCGATTGGAGCTTGCGGGATATCTGCGGGCGTTAGTGGTGTGATGGCCTGAAACACTTCAGACTTGCGTGACGCTTTGAAATCGCCGCGATGCTGGAAACTCTCCATCGCGTCAGATGGATCGAGCCGCTCGAAGTCAAGCCGAGCCACAACTGCACGCGGCATGAATACTGACAAAACTGGCTGCTCAACCGTTTGACCTGTGCGTGGGTCAAGCCAGTCCGCCGCCGCTGTAACCAGCAATGCGTCCACGGGCAAAAGCGCGAAAATCTCGCGTGCCATGCGCAGGACGCAGCCACACAGGTAGTCCTGATAGATTTCGTGAAAGCGTCCCTTGGGCATCGGCTTGACGGAAACCTTTCCGCTCGACATGAGCGTCTTGACCTCTGCGGGAATCGCCTGCTTGCCGTTCACCATCAGCACGCACTCGGCCAGTTTCGCGGTGTGAACAGTGAAATGAATTGCCGAACCAAGATTAGACATTTCAGCGAATGGATTAAGCTCAACCAAAGCTTCTGTGTATGCCTTGTGTTCTCCGGCAAGAATTCGTCGAGCCAAGGTTTTGAGTTTTTCCCATTCCGTCATCTGTTCAGAATAAGCCTGCGTCGCCTGCTCGAACTCCTGCTCATCCTGCAATCGCGCTTGCTCAACCAAAGCTTGTGAAGCTTCTCTCTGCTGAGCGGACAAGATCGTCACGCGCTGCTTCGCCTTCTGTTCGTGACGCGAATTCCTTTGCGGACTAGGCGGAGGCAACGCAGCCTCAAGCCCTGTCCAATCCCATACTTCACCTTGCTCCTTGTGAACAGACACAAGCACTTCAAGCTGTCCCTCAAAAGTCTCAACTTCCAACCGCGCTTGTTCAATCACCGAGAGCTTTGCTTGTTCTTTCGCCTGACGCTCCAATTCACGCAGCCGCCGTTGCGATTCGCGCTGCTGCCTCCGTTGCGCAGCCTCCATCGCCCGAAGTGTTGCTTTGTAGCCCATGAGGATGCAGACGAGATTATGCGGAGCGTTGCCATGCGACAAGCACGGGAATTTTTCGACTCCTCACCCCGGCCCTCTTCGTTCGAGGAGGAGAGGGAGAATTATTTGTTGGACGATTACCCAGGGTAGTCGCGTTGCTCCAACCCTGGGCTAATTTCTTTTACCCCTTTGGGGCAATTCAGTTTGCGCGTTCGCGTTAGCATCTTTCCGCCTTCGCGTCTTTGCGTTGAATAAATCCGTGTCCATCGGTGTTCATCCGTGGTTGAAATTCTTGCGGCTAGGCTCAACGAATGTTCACTTTCCGTCATCCTCAAAAATCCTCTCGATCGGCAGCTTGAACAGTCGCGCCAATTTGGAAGCGAGCGGGAGACTCGGATCGTAGCGCTCCGTCTCAATGGCGTTCACCTAATTGTGGCGGATGGGATGGGTGACGGGCAGCGCTTCGGCGATCGAGCGGGCTGAGCCGCCACAATCCGGGTGCGCCCAGCCGCTGGCCGCGTTGAACACGATATTATCATCGCCCGTCGGGCTGACACCGCCGGGCACGTAATCCAGCCCCAGCGCCTTGCGGAACTTCCACGCAATGATGTGGTCCGTGCAGGAGGTGTCGCCGCTGACGCCCAGCGCGCCGATCAGTTTGCCGTCCCGATTGTACAACGCGAGGCCGCCACCGAAAACATTCACGCCGCCGATCTTCCGGCCCGCCAACGGGTCGTTGTGCTGGCCGTAATTTCTCGAGGGACCGCGGTACGCCGCGCTCGTGTCCACGGGATTGCTGTGTTGCAGGCCGTAGAGCGAACCGCCCGGCTGCACGGCGGTGTAGAGGTTGGCCGTGGAGAGGGCCAGCCCGGGCAGGCTGAACGCATTGGCCGTGTTGGCCTTCTGGGCGGAAATCACCCGGCTGCCGGGCCACTGGTCCCCGCGGTCGCGGCCGCTGAAGGCGACCGCCGCCACTTCGCCATCGCGATTGACGATGGTGGCCCACATGTTGAGGCCGAAGCCCGCGTTGTTGGTCCCTCCCACGTCCACCACCGACTTCAGCGCGCTGGCCAGTTGAGCGTGAGCCGGCAGGTCTCTGAACCGGGTGTTATTTTCCCTGCTCCCGCCGCCGCCGCCGCGCTCGTCGTCGGCCAGGACACGCTGCGCGCCAAAGACCAGGGCCGCGAGCAACACGGGTTGAATTACAGATGAAGTTTTCATTGAGGTTCCTTCTGTTGATGGTTGGTTTAAGTTCTGGACTGCTGAAAGCAGTGACCGAATTGACGCTGACACGAAAACGACGAAATCCTCAAGCAAATAGGACAGCAATTCTTGAAGGGGGCGCATTTTTTCATCGTGATGCCGGAACAGCCTGGCTGGCGGGGCGTGGTCAACCTGGGGCGGCGGAATCGAAACGGAGTCCTCGTGGGAAAGCGCTGCGGGTCCGGAGACCCGCGTTCCGCGCCCTTTGGCTCTCATCACAGTGCCCGGGGCGCATCTTGACAATGCTATGGCTTGGACGGTAGGGACGGCGCGCTGCTGCGCCGTCCGCGCCGCGTTGAGCGGCGCAACGGGGAAGTGAAGGGTGTTCGTTCCGCCCGCTCTGCGCGGGCGGGGCCATCG
>CAZZAQ010000425.1:3029-4826 GCA_964652165.1 uncultured Bifidobacterium sp. | reverse complement strand
CCGCCGGCAGTGTCGATGGAAAGGGGGGTGGCAATTTGCCCCCACCCTTTGGCCAACTCCGGGTCGCGCCGCCGCATGTCCTTAGTGTAGCCCTGCGGATCAACCGAGTCAGTCAGGGCAGCCACCACATCGGTGATGACAAACCACCATTCGTTGTTGTGAATAACGCGGCGGATTTCCTTCCTCTGGAACAGCGCGATGCGTCGTTCTGGTCGCTCATGGCAGTTGAAGAAGCGCCGTAAGTTGACTTGGCGGTAATGCTCTCAGCAGGCGGAAAGCGGCGTCTCGTGAAACCTTGCTCCCACTGCCAAGTTGCCTCCTCTCCCACCACTGTTGGACTGTCCCCGTCGGAATAATCCAGAACGGCACGTCAGGAAATGACTCGACATCGGAAACAATGTATCCCTCGATGGCTTGTAGCTTTGCCAGAAAACCTGCTTCGTCAAACGACCTGCCCGAACCAACCATGTAACTTGGGCAAAAGTAGATTCCGCCTCTCGTGATGCTCCGCACTTCCCAATAGCGGCCGTCAGGATCAATAAGATCGTAACCTGCGCCCTCGCTTGAAGCGAGACGACCATGCACAACCTCTGCCGCGATGCGTCTCTCCAAAACGAAACTAACGCGCAGGCCATCAGTGAAATATGCTCTAACGTCAGCCTCACTGATTTTCAACGCACTCGCCAACTCGGTGATGTTCCAAGTCAGCTTTCCATGTGGCTCTGGAGTCATTCGAGCTTCCTATTGCCTTGCGCTGTAAATCTGTTTCCCCAGCACGTCCACCGAATCGACGATGCCGATGATGACGGCGTCGACGGGGGCGTCCTTCAGGCCGCCGGCCAGGCGGGCGCTGCTGCCCTGGCAGAACAGCACCATCTCGCCAATGCCGGCGCCCATGGTGTCCACCGCGACGATGGTGTTGGAGCCGGGACGGAATTTCGCGGGGTCTTTTTCGTCCACCAATTGCGGGCGCAGCAGGAGCAGCTTGCGGCCGTTCATGCTGGCCTCTTTCTTGGTCGAGACGACCGAACCTTCGACGCGGGCTAGAAACATAAGTAATCAGTGTTCAGTATTCAGTAATCAGTGGAGACAGTCGTGAAAGGCGACTGAATACTGATTACTGACCTACTGATTACTTCTTCTTCGGCAGCACCGCTTCCACGTCGCTGTGCGGGCGGGCGATGACGTGGACGCTCACGAGGTCGCCTTTGATGGCCTTGACGGCCTGGGCGCCGGCGTCGGTGGCGGCTTTCACGGCGGCGACGTCGCCGATCACCGTGGCGGTGACGAGCGCGTTGCCGACCTGGACCATCGGGCCGATGAGTTCCACGTTCGCCGCCTTGAGCATCGCGTCGGTCGCTTCGACCAGCGCGACGAGGCCGCGGGTTTCAATGAGTCCTATTGCTTGTTGAGTCATAGGAGGAATTTATGAATTATGATTTATGATTTATGATTTACGAGTTGGAGAAAGGTCCAATAGCCGTCTTGTCTCGCGCGCGACGACGAGTTCTTCGTTCGTCGGGATGACGAACACCTTGACGCGTGAATTGGCGGCGCTGATGACGGCTTCGGTCGCGCGGGTGGCGACATTCTTTTCGCTGTCGAGCACGATGCCGAGCTGGTCGAGGTCCGCGCAAATGGCGGCGCGCACTTCGGCGCGATTCTCGCCGATGCCGGCGGTGAAGACAATGGCGTCGGCGCCGTTCAGGGCGAAGAAGTAGTGCGCCATCCATCGCCGGGCTTCGCTCACGAACACGTCGAGGGCCAGTTGTGCCCTGGCATTGCCCTGGAGGGCGG
>CAZZAQ010000425.1:0-3019 GCA_964652165.1 uncultured Bifidobacterium sp. | reverse complement strand
TGGAGGTCCCGGATGTCGTTGGACAAGCCGCCGCTCAAGCCCATCAAGCCGCCTTCCTTCGAGAGCTGGCGCTGGGCTTCCTCGACTGAGATTCCGAGCGCGTTCATCGCGTAGGGCAACGCTTCGGCGTCGAGGTCGCCGACGCGGTTGTTGTGCGGCAAGCCGGATTGCGGGCTCATGCCGAGGCTGTTGCCGATGGCGACGCCATTGAGGATTCCCGTGATGCTCGAACTGCCGCCGAGGTGACAGGAGATGACGCGCAGGTCCGGTTTTTCAACCGGCGACTGGCCGCCGTCCACGTAGAGGTGTTGCGCGCGGCGGGCGACGTCCTTGCGGCCGAGCAGTTCGGCGCTGCGTTCGGCGATGAACTTGTGGCTCGCACCGTGAAAGCCCCAGCGGCGCACGCCGAGCTCGTGCCACGCCTCGGGCACGGCGTAGCGCATCATCGGCTCGGGCGCGAACTGGTAAAACGCGGTCTCGAACAGGCCGATGAGCGGCACGCCGGGTATCCGCTTGCCGAACAATCGAATGCCGGTGATATAGGGTGGATTGTGCGCGGGCGCCAGACCGTTATAGTCCTCCATCGCCTTGAGCACTCGTTCGTCGAGTCGTACGCAACCTGAGACATTTTTCGCGATGACGGTCTTGAATCCGACGGCGGCAAGCTCAGTTTCGCTCGCGATGGCGCCCGCCTGCTTGAGTTGCGTCAGGCAGTCCTCAATCGCCTTGGAATAATCGGTCACCCGCTCGAAACCGCCCTTGTGCAGCAACTTCTCGGCGTTGTTCGAGAAGTCGAACAAACGCCACTTGAGCGAAGTGGAGCCGATGTTGGCGACGAGGATTTTCATCGATTTACGATTTACGATTTACGATTTACGAGCGGCGCGAACTCCTGCCGGGCCTTGGCAAGTCGCTGGACTCGCCAATCGTCCATCGTAATTCGCAAATCACTGGAGCCACTTGCCGAGGACGCCCAGCCCATCATGCGGGCGGGGGATGACTTGCACGTTGACGACCTGGCCGACTTGCGAGGCAGCCGCCGCGCCGGCGTCCGTGGCGGCCTTGACGCTGGCGACGTCGCCTCGAAAGAAGGCAGTGACGTAGCCGGAGCCGATTTTTTCCCAGCCGGTGAAGGTGACGTTGGCGGCCTTGAGGGCGGCGTCGGTCGCTTCGAAGAGGGCGCACAGGCCCTTGGTTTCAATCATGCCGATTGCTTGGTTTGCCATAAATCAGTTGAGAGTGATTTGAGTTGAGAGTTGAGAGTCGGCTACTTCTTTGCGGCGGCGCTGGCGTCGCCGAGGAAGCCTTTCGACATCTC
Source organism: uncultured Bifidobacterium sp. (assembly GCA_964652165.1). GTDB lineage: Bacteria > Verrucomicrobiota > Verrucomicrobiia > Limisphaerales > JADJPG01 > DASTLJ01. The sequence continues at coordinate 1,701 of CAZZAQ010000425.1, read as the reverse complement.
CTCGTGCGGGCGGGCGATGACGTGGCTGGCGACGAGTTCGCCGACCTTGCTCGCCGCCTTGCTGCCGGCATCGACGGCGGCTTTGACGCTGGCGACGTCGCCGCGGCAGATGACGGTGATCATGCCGCCGCCGATGGCGATGGTTTTGGAGATGCTGACGTTGGCGGCCTTGGCCATCGCGTCGGTGGCTTCCACGTTGCCGGTGTAGCCCTTGGTTTCAATCATGCCGATTGCTTCGCTCATTGGTTGGTTGTTGGTTGATGGTTGATCAGTTCACAGGGAGTATCCGGCTGCAAATTGCACGCGTTGCCTTCGTCGGTGTCGATGTGGACTTCCAGTTTGTAGCTTTTGTCCACCCGCACGAGCATTTTGTCGAGGGTTATGCCGCACGAGCCGCCAATCCTGAGCCTCATGGCCTCCGCGGGTTTCACGCCATAGTGCTCCGCGTCCGTCGGGTGCATGTGGACGTGCCGCATGGCGCGGATGACGCCCTGCTCCATCTCGAAGAAACCGGCCGGCCCCATCAGCATGCAACCGAGCGTGCCCTGGATGTCGCCCGAGATGCGGTGGGGCAGCTCGAATCCCAGCGCGATACCGTCGGTGTAGGCCAGCTCGACCTGGTTCAACGTGCGGCACGGGCCGAGGATGCGAAGGTTCGAGATGACGCGGCTGCGCGGGCCGATGAGTGTCACCGCCTCCTTCGCCGCGAACTGGCCTTCCTGGTAAAGCCACTTGTGAACCTGAAGCTGGCGCCCCTTGCCGAAAAGCGTCTCGACGGCCTGCTGCGTGAGATGGCAATGGCGCGCGCTGACGTTGACCACCAGCGGGCTGGGGGCTGACGCCGCGCGCGGCAGGGTCTTGCCGAGCCGGGCATAGACCGCCTGTCGCACGAGGTGTTCGACCACGGCGCGATGGGGCGGCGATTGCTGGGCCACGGACATGCTGGAGAGAGCCTTGACGCGGCGCCGAAAGTTGTCAAACAATTTCTTGCAAAATCTTTCAAACTATTTCAAATTTGTGTCAACGGTGATGGCGTGGAAACGCCGAAACATTGAATCGTTGAATCGTTAAATCGCTCGGGGGCGCACGTTGGCGATTCAACGATTCAACGATTCAACGATTCAACGATTCAACGAACACAAAACACATGCAAGCCGAAGAGCGCCAGAAGCGAATCGAGGAGCATCTCCTCCGAATGGAGTTCGCCTCGCTGGAGGAGTTGAGCGAACTGGTGGACGCCTCCGTCGCGACCGTGCGGCGCGACCTCGGGGTGCTGGAGGGCAAAGGCACGGTGCAGCGGACCCACGGCGGCGCCAAGCTGGTGAATCCCAGGTCCGACGAGTTCGCCTTCAACGCGCGCGACACGCATCAGCTCGAGGAAAAGGAGGCCATTGGCCAGGCGTGCGCCGGGCTGATTCCGCCCAACCAGACGGTGATCATCGACGCGGGCACGACTTGCTACCACGCGGCGCGTTACGTGGAGGCGAAGACGCCGCAGGTGTTCACGAATTCGCTGCCGGTGGCGAACCTGTTCGCGGCGGCGAACAAGCTGGAGGTCGTCGTGTCCGGCGGCGTGATTTATCCGCGCCTCGGCGTGCTGGTGGGGCCGCTGGCGGTGGAGGCGTTCTCGAAGATACGCGCCGACGTGGCGATCATGAGCTGTGGCGGCATCACGCTCGACGGCATCACCAATTCCCACGG
>CAZZAQ010000424.1:0-4831 GCA_964652165.1 uncultured Bifidobacterium sp. | reverse complement strand
GAGCCATTGGCAGGAAATCCTGCGCAAGCTCATCGCCCCGCAGCACCGCGTCCGCCTCGGCGTGGTCGGCAAGTACATCGAGCTGCAGGACGCCTACAAATCGGTTTACGAGGCGATCATCCACGGCGGCGTGGCCAACGACTGCGGCGTGGAAATCGAGAAGATCGAGTCCGAGGAGATTGAGAAGTTCGGCGCGGAAAAAATGCTCAAGGGCCTGGGCGGGGTGCTGGTGCCCGGCGGGTTCGGCGAACGGGGCATCGAGGGCAAGATCCAGGCCGCCCGCTACTGCCGCGAGCACCGCCTGCCTTACCTGGGCTTGTGCCTGGGCATGCAGATCGCCTGCGTCGAATTCGCCCGGCACGTCTTGAAGCTGGAGAAAGCGCACTCGACCGAATTCGATCCCGCCACGCCGCACCCCGTCATCTGCCTGCTGGACGAGCAGCGCAAGGTGTCCCGGAAAGGCGGCACGATGCGTTTGGGCGCGCAGCCCTGCCAGCTCGTGGTCGGCTCCAAGGCGCAGCAGGTCTACGGGGCCTTTGTCGTGAACGAACGCCACCGCCATCGCTACGAGTTCAACAACGCGTATCGCGAGAAATTCGAGAGCCAGGGGTTCGTTTTCAGCGGCACGTCGCCCGACGGCAAGCTGGTCGAAGTGATCGAACTCAAGGAGCACCCCTTTTTCCTCGCCAGCCAGTTCCACCCCGAGTTCCTGAGCAAGCCCAACAAGCCGCACCCGCTGTTCCGCGGCTTCATCGCCGCCTGCCACAATTACATCCATCACCGGCCGCTGTAGGCGGGCCACGCCGGCGTGGGACTGTTTCAACAAATCAGCCTCGAGGCCAAGACGCGAGAGCTGCGGTTTCTGGTGATCGGCGGCCTGGCCATCAATTTCCACGGTGTCTCGCGCGACACAGCCGACCTTGACCTGCTAATCGAGCGGGACGCGCGCGGACGATGGGTCGATTTGTTCCTCGAACTTGGTTACGTCATTTATCGCGACCACGAGGTATTCATTCAGCTTTCGCCGCCCGCGCAAGGCGCGTGGCCGGTGGACTTGATGTTGGTTTCTGAGGCCACTTTCCAACCGATGTTCTCGGCGGGTATTCGCGTTGAAATGTTTGGCTCCGCATTGCTCGTTCCGTCCCTGGAGCACCTGTTGGCACTCAAGCTCCATGCCTTGAAGCACGGACACGTTGAGCGGTTCCTCAAGGACTACCTGGATGTGGAGAACCTGATCCGAGTCAACAGCGTGGATGTGCGTTCGGAAAAGGTTCGCCAGCTATTCCAAAAGTATGGCACCTTGGAACTGTATGAAAAAGTCTGCCGCACCTGTACCGGCTAATTCATCCAAGTTGAAAGATGCCGCTGCCAGCGACGACCGGCTGGAATTCCCGATTGCGCCCGATTTCGTTTCACGGCCACCACGCATTGACCCGCAAGTCATGTTGCGACGGATTGAAGAAAACCTGCCGTGGCGCGCCGCCCGGCCTGGAGAACGGGAGCGTCGAGCGGCGGAAGGAATTCTAATCGAATTCGTTTTGTAGCCCGAGGCGCGCCCCAGGGAAAAGGGCAGCGAGGGGCACTGGTTTCATCGGTCCAGCGTTTCGTGGCCCGATGACTTCCGGCTGAACTAGTTGGGAGAAGGCCGGCGCCCGGGTGATTGTTCCAACGCTTCCCAGATGTGACCTACTCCGAAGCCATAGGGTTTCTCCACGCCCTCCAAATGTTCGGCGCGAGGTTCGGGCTGGAGACTACGCGCCGGCTGGCCGGGCTGGCCGGCAATCCGCACGAGCGTCTGCGTTTCATCCACGTCGCGGGAACCAACGGCAAAGGCTCCACTTGCGCGGTGTTGGAGAGCATTTACCGGCACAGCGGCCTGCGCGTCGGGCTGTTCACCTCGCCTCATCTCGTTTCCTTCGCGGAACGAATCCAGATTAATCGCGAGTGGATTCCTGAGCCCGAAGTCGCGCGGTCGGCGGAGGAACTGCGAGGCTGGCTGGCGAAGTTCCCGGGGGAGACACACCCGACGTGCTTCGAAGTCGTCACGGTGATGGCCCTGCGCTGGTTCGCCGAGCAACGCTGCGACCTTGTCATCTGGGAAACCGGCCTCGGCGGCCGGCTTGATGCGACGAATATCGTCACTCCGCTGGCCAGCGTGATCACCAACATCGGCTTTGACCATCAGCAATGGCTCGGCGACACACTCGACAAAATCGCCGCCGAGAAGGCCGGCATCATCAAGCCCGGCTTGCCCGTTATCACCGCGGCAACGCCCGGCCATGGGCTTGAAGTCATCGCACAAACCGCCCAACGCGTCGGCGCGCCCCTCACGGTAGTAGGGCAGGCGACCCGCCTGCCGCAGTCTCCGACAGGCGACTCGCCTGTCGGTCCACCGTTGCCCCAAGGTCTTGCAGGCGAGTCGCCTGCGGGACTGACGCAGACGAGGTCGTCTGCGCCACTTCGGGCCCTCGCGAAGTCCAGCGACGGCCGACTGCCGCCATCACCGCTGGCTGGCCAACACCAGCGACTCAACGCGGCCGTCGCCATCGCCACGGTGCGAGCACTGGCGAAACAGATTCCTATCGAGGACAGCGCCATCCAAGCGGGCCTGGAGGACGTTCAGTGGCCCGGCCGGATGCAAATCGTGGAGTTTCCTGATGGCCGCACACTCGTGCTTGACGGAGCGCACAACCTCGACGGCGCGGCGGCGTTGCGGGCCGCATTCGAGGAACTATTTCCGGGCGCTCGTCCGACGCTGCTCCTCGGCGTGCTGGCGGACAAGGACTGGCAGGCCATTGGCCGCACGCTCGCGCCGTTGGCCGGCCGTATCGTGCTGGCGCCTGTGAGCAGCGAACGCGGGCTCGACCCGGAAGCCTTGCGGTCCGCTTGCGCGGCGACTTGTCCGAACACTTCGCTCACGGTGTGTACGACACTGGCCGAGGCGCTCGGAAACACGGAGCGCGATTCTCTTGTGCTGCTCACGGGCTCGCTTTATTTAGTGGGCGAAGCCTTGGAGCGCCTTGGCCTCGCGCCAAAACCCACTGGAGATGAACGTGTCCTCAATGAGTGGAGCGCACTGCGCGGCTGAAGTGAACCGAAAGTAGGGCATGCGTCTCGCCTGCCCAGCGCCGTAGGCGCGACCCTGTGTGGCCGCTCCGCGGCCAGGGCAGGCGAGACGCCTGCCCTACGTTGCTCTCGCGATGAAGTCGCACCGACCCATCACCGCGGTCACCTTCGATGTCGGCGGCACGCTCATCGAGCCGTGGCCGTCGGTCGGGCATGTGTACGCCGAGGTGGCGGCGCGGTGGGGCATGACTGGGGCAACGCCCGAGTCACTGGATCGGGCGTTTGCAGCAGCCTGGCAAGCTCGGCGGCCGTTCGATCACTCGCGCGCCGCCTGGCAGCGGCTCGTGAATCAGACTTTCGCCGCCGCTGGCGCCACCCGACCGTCCGACGCCTGCTTCGGCGCGATCTACCGGCGCTTCGCCCAGGCCTCGGCGTGGCGCGTGTTTGACGACGCGCAACCGGCGTTGGAGGCCCTGGCGGCGCGGGGTCTCCTGCTCGGGATCGTCTCGAACTGGGACGAGCGGCTGCGCCCCTTGCTTGCCAGGCTGGACCTGGCGAAGTATTTCCGCGCCTCGATCATCTCCTGCGAGGCGGGCCACCTGAAGCCTGACCCGGAAATCTTCGTGCGTGCCGCCGCCGAACTCGATTGCAAACCCGCCGCCTTGGTGCACGTGGGCGACAGCGTGCACGAGGACGCCGAAGGCGCGCGGGCGGCGGGAATGCGGGCCGTGCTGATTGATCGGAGCGGGCGTCGCGGGCGACATGGGGAGGCGGAGTCCGCCGGGAGCGCCGAAGGTCCGCCTTCTTACGTCGGCGGCTCCGGAGTGATTTCGAGTCTCGTGGCGCTGCCGGCAGTATTAGAAGCAGCCGGTGCATGTGGGAATTTAGATTAGCAATCATGGCCTCCGGGGAAGGCTCGCTTATACTTCCAACGCTGCGTTGACGCCCTCGCGCGCGCCTCATTAGATTCCGTCCGCTCGGGCCGGACTCGCCCCGGCTTTCGATTTGATGAACCTGTTTGCTCGAGTTTGGCGCTCCTCCGTTGGAAAAAAAATCGTGATGGCATTGACAGGCGGCGCCCTGTTCGTGTTCGTCATCGGGCATCTGCTGGGCAACTTGCAACTCTTCCTCGGGCCGGAGACGCTCAACCGCTACGGGCACTTCCTCCAATCGAACAAGGAGATCCTCTGGCTGGCGCGCGTTGGGCTGCTGGCGTGCGTGGTGCTGCACGTTCTCGCAGCGGCGCGGCTCTCGGCGGAGAACAAAGCGGCGCGGCCGGTGGGCTACGCGGGCGACCCGAATCCCATCGCCGCCAGTTACGCCTCGCGCACGATGCTCATGAGCGGGCTGATCGTCGGAGCGTTCATCGTCTACCACCTGCTGCATTACACCGTGCTGGTAACCGGCGTGAATTTCAGCGGACAGGACTTTGGCGGGTTTCACGACACTCAGGGCCGGCACGATGTTTACCGGATGATGATCGTCGGGTTTCAGCAGCCCATCGTGGCCATCCTTTACATTGTAGCGATGGCGCTCCTCTGCCTGCACTTGAGCCACGGCGTGGAGGCGATGTTTCAGTCGCTCGGTGTGCGCGCCGGCTGCTGCCCGGGATTGCCCAAGCGCGTCGCCCAGTGGGGAGCGGTTGTAATTTTCGCCGGCTACGCGTCGATGCCACTGGCCGTGTTGAGCGGCTTCGGGCGCGATTACGTTGCGGCGGCGCCCACGCTGCCGGCTTGCGCCTGGGCAGTGCGCGCGTCGAAATCAC
>CAZZAQ010000423.1:2773-4835 GCA_964652165.1 uncultured Bifidobacterium sp. | reverse complement strand
TCAGCAGCGCGCTCGTGTCGCCATAAAGCCTCGGAAACCGCTTCGTCATCTCCACAAACACGGGAAAATAATCGGCGTCCGACCAAACGCTTTTCGTTCCGCAATGGGCCGCGATCACGGTGACGCCGCAGTCCAGCGGCAGCGTGAGCGTGCGGGGGTCTTCGAGCCTTTTATTGACGACCGGCACCGTGTGTTCGCCGCCGGTGTGGGCCAGCAGAGGCAGGCCCGAGGCGGCCATCCGCTCCCAGAACCTCGCGTAGCGACGGTCGTTGCAGTCGATGTTGTGGCAGTTGGGCAGGCACTTCATCATCACCGCGCCGGCCGCGAGGCACTTCTCCAGTTCCTCCATCGCGTCGGGCCGCGCGGGATGAATCGACACAGCCGGCAAAAACTCCGGATGCTCGCGCGCCAATTTCAGCAGAAATTCGTTCGGAACATAGAACGAGCCAACCCCCTCCATTCTTTGGCCGGTGGCCTCGTAAACCTGGTCGTGTGCCAGCAGCACCACGGCGCCAAGCGAGGACTCCCGGATGAGTTGAAGGAGCCGCTGGACGTAAATGCCCTCGAAGTCGCCGCTCAATGCGTTGCCCGGCAATCCGAGACCCCGCAACATCAGCCCGGCCAGCGCCCGGTGCGCACCTTTCAGGCGCAACCAGCACCCGGAGCCGCCGGCGCCATTGCCCACCAGATGCACGTGCATATCGACGGGCTTGAGGGATGCGGCCAGGGTGGGAGAGCCGGCATTGCTCATCGCGGCGCGATTGTTAACCGGCCACTTTTCGCAACCCGTCGAACAGCGGCGAGTGGATCGCCGGCACGATCAAATCGAGCAACAATCGCGGGTGCAGTCCAATGAGGAGCGTCGCGGCGATGAGCAGCGCCGCGCCGATGCGCTCGGGGATGGTGATCGGCTGGAATTCGCCAGGATTCGCCGACGCGTGGCCCCCATCGTTGGTCGAATGCAGGGAGGAAGCTGGCGCAAGAAAAACTTCCCCGCTCGCGGCGGAGACCGTCTCCGCATTCTCCGCGTAAAATGCCTTCTGCACGGCGCGCAACGTGTAAGCCACGCCCACGAGAATGCCTGCGCCCGCCAGCCCCGCGAAGGTCGGAAACGCCGCCCAGGCGCCGATCAACACCTGCACTTCCGAGACGAACCCGCTGAAGCCTGGCATGCCCATCGACGCCAGGCCTGCCACGACGAACGTCACCGCCGCGAACGGCAGCGCCTGGTTCAGGCGCATCCCTTCCAGCTCGTCGAGCGCGCGGGTGTGGGTCCGGTCATACACCATCCGGCCCACCACCGCGAAGAGCAGTCCGGCAATGACGCCGTGGGAGAACATTTGCAGCACCGCGCCGCTCAGGCCGATGGTCGTGAGCGTCATCAGCCCCAGCAGCACGAAACCCATGTGGCTCACGCTCGAATAGCCGATCACGAACTTAAAATCCTTCTGCACCAGCGCCACCATCGCGCCATACACGATGCCGATCACCGCGAGCAGACCGAACACGTCGCGCCACGAGTGCAATCCCATCACTCCAAAACTCCATTCCTCCAATCCCCGAGGGAACAACACCATCGCCACGCGCAGACAACCGTACGCGCCCAGCTTCATGATGACGCCGGCCAGCAGCATCGACGCCGCCGTCGGCGCGGCGACGTGGCCCGTCGGCGCCCAGGTGTGAAACGGCCACAAGCCCGCGAGAATCGCGAAGCCGACGAACACCAGCGGGAAGGCCCACATCTGGAATTCGCGCGGGAACGGATAGTTCGCCAGTTCGACAAGGGTGAAGGTCTTGGCCCCCGCCACGACGTACGCCGCAATGAGCCCGATGAGCACCATCGCGCTCCCCACAAACGAGTAAAGGGCCAGCTTCATCGCGCCGTACTCGCGGCGGGTCGAACCCCAGATGGCGATGAGGAAATACTTCGGCACGATGGCCAATTCGTAGAACACGAACAGCAGGAACAAGTCGAAGCTCAGAAACACGCCGTACACCGCGCCGATCAGCACGAGATAAAAGGCGAAAAACTCCTTTGTCCGATGCTCAACGTTCCACGAGA
>CAZZAQ010000423.1:0-2763 GCA_964652165.1 uncultured Bifidobacterium sp. | reverse complement strand
CCCCCACGACTGCCGCCAGCCCCGTCAGCACCAACAGCGTGATGCTGATGCCATCGACGGCGAACTGGAAGCGGAGGCCAAGCTGCGGCACCCATGGAGTGTCCACGACCGTCACCCGCCCGGCGGCCGGATCGAATTGCACCGCGCCAACGAGCGCCAGAAGAAGGCCCGCCACACTCGTGAGCATGGCGACCAGGCGCGCGCCACGGACATCACCGGGTTTCAGGACAAGCAACGCCGCCGCGCCGAGGAAGGAGAGGTAAACGGTCCAGGCGAGCATGGTCAGGTCAGCGACATTCCTCCAACAAACCGAAGTCCAGGGTCTTCCACTCGACCGGGGTGAACTTGGGCATGGCGCGGCTTCAAACACCCACCGTGGCGGTGCGACGTTCCACTGCGACCCATGAGGGACTGCGCCATACTTGGTTGTCGTGCTCGTACCCGGCCTCTTCCAAGACTTCCTGAAGCGTGCCGTGATCTTCCGCCGTCTGGAGAAACAGGAGCACAGCTTCGTCGAGAGCGGCACGGGAGGCTTCGGGCGTTGGGCCTGAACTGGCCACGTCCAGCGGCATCGCGTGGGCGACGAATTGATCGCCTTCCTTCCAAATGTGGGCCGTGAAGTCGATTTGCATGACGAAAGCCTACAGGGTCGGGGCCGGCGCCGACAACCTTGAACAATGCGGACTAGAGGAAGCTTTGACACCAGCCGCCGGATTCCCACAATGCCCGCCGATGCACCCGCGCCACGCCGTTCCTCTGCTAATTGCCGATTTGCTTCGCTGGCCCTGGCGCGTTCAACTAAGCCCGGCCCCTGCCACTTGACGCACCACGCACCACGCAACACGCAACACGCAACACGCCATGAACCCCATTATCACGACGCTCCTAGTCCTCTCCCTCACCACCGCCCTCGCCCAAACCCCCTCCGGCGACGAAACACTCTCCAAAGTCCTCGTCCCCGGTGAAGACTGGCAACTTGTCGGCGAAGGCTACGGCTTCACCGACGGGGCGTGCGCCGACGCCCAGGGCAATTTCTATTTTGCCGACCTCCCCAAAGGCGTGCTCCACCGCGTCACACCTGAGGGCAAGGTTTCCGCGTTTCTCGAAAGCGGCCCGAAGATCAGCGGGCTCAAGTTCGGCCCCGATGGAAAGCTTTACGCCGCCACCCAGGGACCGAAGAAACAAATCATCACCATCGCGCCCGACACGAAGGAGATCACCGTCCTCGCCGATGAGGTGACGCCCAACGACCTCGTCGTCTCGCACAAAGGCCATGTTTATTTCACCGACACCGGCAAAGGCCGCGTCATGGCGATTGACCCTCAGAAGAAACTGAGTGTCGCCGCCGAGGGCATCAATGCGCCCAATGGCATCACCCTTTCGCCCGATCAACGCAGCCTCGCCGTCTCCGAGTACAAAGGCACCAACGTCTGGGTCTATCGCGTCGAGGCCGACGGCGCCCTCTCGAGCGGTTCACGCGCTGCGCAACTGCGCACACCCACCGGCCGCGCTAACAGCGGCGGGGACGGCTCGACGACCGACACCCAGGGCCATTACTACGTGACGAGTCACCTCGGCATCCAGGTGTTCGACGCGACCGGCCGCCTGGGCGGCGTCATCGCCAAGCCCACCAACAAAGGCTGCGTCAGCGTCGCGTTTGCCGGACCGGACCACGCCTACCTTTACGCCTGTGCCGCGGACAAGGTATTTCGGCGCAAGACACAGGCCAAAGGCGCGCTTTTCTTCCAGCCCCCAAAACGCTGATGGTTCTTCGGCGTTTTCGGTGCAAGCCAGGGGATCTCGGTTGAGGCGAGGCGCGCCGAGTGGCTCCCTCCTCCCTCAACAGCCAAAGCAGCAGACCTCCAGCTCTGATAAAGTATCCTCTCCGGTAGCGCTTGTCTAATCGCTCAATTGGCATGTGCGTCTTGATACGGCCTAACGGACCCAAGCCGAGCCGCAGCCGCCGACAGGAACGGTGGGGCGCACTGGGCGCGTCCGAACTTTCGCGACGGTTGCGCCGACGAGCGGGGTGGCTGTTGGCTCCAGCGCGTTAGGCCGCTTTCGTGCGGCATTCAGCTTCACAATCAACATGAGCAGAGAAAACCAAAACAGCACTTTGATGAGGCCGTGAAAATTTCGGTTTCCTTTCCAGATGCAGGCAATGCCAGCCACTACAGCCAAATACAGAACCACCCCACCCAGGCAGGCTCCGATGACGGTGGACCGATTCGCGGGAAATCGAGAGAGGCTGCTCTGATAGGCCAAAAGAAAGTTGCCGAGGAACAAAAGCACAAAAAGGAAGGAATAAATGATTGTCGAAACCTTGTTGCGCTTCGGCGATTGAGGTGAAGGCTCGCTTTGGGGGAGTAGCGGTGGTGTTGTCATGCTGTGTGGCGATAGGCGGCCTGACGGACCCGAGATAAACGTCGTCGGGAAGTCCGGTGCCGTCGAGAGGAACGAGCACGTCCTGCTGTGGCTGCTGCCCACGCGGTCCCTCGTCCGAGGGCTTCTTCCCGAATATGCGTCCGAAGAGGCTCATGGGATACAATGCGACCTGCAACAAATGTTGGGCTTGCGTGAAGAGCAGAACATCTGGTGACGGTTGGGTCGAGAATATTCGTCGGCCCAACAGTGGTCAGGGGCGAATCTCAGTTTCTGAGCGGGGGGATCCACTCTCAGTAGGCACGGAGGCTGACCCAGGTCGATCCAACGCCCCTGGCGCCAGATTTTCGCTCGTTTCGCTCGTTTCGCTCGTTTGGCGCT
>CAZZAQ010000422.1:0-4836 GCA_964652165.1 uncultured Bifidobacterium sp. | reverse complement strand
CGGCCAACGCCAGACAAGCAAAACAAGTTAGCGCTTATGGGGCAACGCCCTGGGAATCGCCAGTCCAACCGGACCAAGCCCTGCAAGGGCGCAATAAAAACCGTCGCCGGTGCCGATGGCTGGCGTGGATGATTTCGCCCTTTCAGGGCTGACGAGGCTTTGGGGATACGCCATCCCAGGGCGTTGCCCTGGGCTGGATTATTGCAGCCTTTCAGGCTGGCCGGCCCTCGACCTCACAAACCAACCGATCGATTTCAGTTCGCCGAAAAGATGCGCCGCGCGGCAGGAGTTCTGGCGTTTCACGCTTCACGCTTCACGCTTCACGTCTTATCCTTCGCGCCGCATGAGCAAAGCCACGCTCCTGATCGTGGATGACGAGAAGCCGACGCGCGAGGGGTTGCGCGCGGCGCTGGAGGAGCGGTTTGACGTGTACCTCGCGGAGAACGCGACGACCTGGACCGGCGCGCAGGTCAGGCAAAGTTGACGTTGCCCCGGATGCCCGTGTCTCCGGCCTTGCGGAGCAGTTGCAGCAAGTGCGCGCACTCGGACTGGCGGGTCTTGCGGCGGATGAGGATGATGAGGCGGGGATGAGGCCCGGCGGCCGCCAGCGGCAGGAAGTCCTTTCGATTGCACGTCACCGTGACGAGTCCATTGGTCCTGACGTGATCGAAAAGGTCGGGAACCAAAGCGGTGACGGGAAGAACTTCGATGAGCCGGGAGACGCCATGCCCTACGCGTCTCAGGAGCCGTGCCGCCTCCACGGGAACATCGTGGTCGAGCAGAAAATTCATTCCGGCGCTTCCGCCATCTGTTCCGCGACCAGGAAATCAATCTCGTCCCGATGATCCTCGTAGTAGGCGAGACATTCATAGACCTGGGCGCGGGTGAGCTCGGGGAAGCTGCGCACCACGTCATCGATGCCGGCGCCGTTGACGATCAGACCGACCACATCGTGGACACCGATGCGGGTGCCCGCGACGATGGTGTGGCCGGAGCGGATGCCGGCGATTCGCGTCAGATACCGGTAGGATGTTTCAATTGGCATGAGCCATTCCTACGCGAGAGGGCACCGGAACGCAAATGGAGAAAACGCCCCTCCGTAATGCCTCAGTGAGGGCCGGTGGGGCGAGCGTCCTCGCGAGCCGGAGCCAAGAAACGCCGGGTAACCAAGCGGCTCGCGAGTACGCTCGCCCCACCTGACTGAGGGATTACTACGTTTCACGCTTCACGCTTCCCGCTTCCCGTCCTACTCTGCCCGCCGCATGAGCAAAGGCACGCTCTTGATCGTGGATGACGAGAAGCCGACGCGCGAGGGGTTGCGCGCGGCGCTAGAGGAGCGGTTCGATGTGTACCTCGCCGAGGACGCGGCGACCGCGATGGAGTTGCTGGAGCGCGAGGCGTTCGACGTGTTGCTCACCGATTTCCGGTTGCCGAGCGAGGACGGGATGAAGCTCATCGCGCGCGCCAAGGCCTTGTCGCCGCCGCCGGTGTGCATCCTGATGACGGCCTACGGCTCGGAGGAACTGGCGGTCCAGGCGATGAAAAGCGGCGCGGACGATTACATCGCCAAAGGACGGATGCAGATCGACGAGTTGGAACTGCGCATCGCCCGGGCATTGCGCGGGCGGAAGCTGGAGCAGGAGAACAAATCGTTGCGCCAACAACTCGACGTGAAATTCGGGCTGGAAAGCATCATCGGCCAATCCCCGGCGCTGCAGGCGGTGCTCGAGACCGTGCGGTCGGTGGCACCGGCCAAGAGCAACATACTGATCCTGGGTGAAAGCGGCACGGGAAAGGAACTCATCGCCAAGGCGATTCATCAGCTCAGTCCACGGAGCCAGGGGCCGATGGTGACGGTGCATTGCGCGGCGCTGCCGGCGACGTTGCTGGAGAGCGAGCTGTTCGGACACGAGAAAGGGGCCTTCACGGGGGCCCACGAGCGGCGCATTGGGCGTTTCGAGCAGGCGCACGGGGGAACGTTGTTCCTGGATGAAGTTGGGGAGATCGATCCGACGGTGCAGGTGAAACTGCTGCGGTTTCTCGGGGAGCGCACGTTTGAGCGGCTGGGATCGAACAAAACGTTGACGAGCGATGTCCGATTGGTGACCGCGACGAACAAGGACCTTGCAGAGCGGGTCGCGGCGGGGGCGTTCCGCGATGATTTGTTTTTCCGGCTGAACGTGGTGCCGATTCGGTTGCCGCCGCTGCGGGAGCGGACGGGCGACCTGCCGCTGCTGGCGCAGGCCTTTCTGCGGGAGTTCGCGCTCGAGAACCAAAAGCCCGTCAAGGAATTCGCCGCCGAGACGATGGAGGTGCTGATGAATTATCCGTGGCCGGGAAACGTGCGGGAGTTGCGCGCGGCGCTCGAGGGCGCGGTGGTGTTGAGCCGCGGCGAGCGGTTGCTGCCGCGGGACCTGCCGGCCAACGTGCGGGCGGGCCAGGCGGCCGTGCTACCGGCGGCCTCGCCGACAGCTCCCGCGCGCCCGCCCGCCACGATGAAGCAGACAGAGAAGGAGCTGATTGCTCGAACGCTGCAGGAGACGGGCGGGAACCGAACGGAGGCGGCAAGGCGCATCGGCATGAGCCGGCGGACGCTGCACCGGAAGTTGCACGAGTATCAGTTGGAGTCGTTGTGAAGCGCGCCCTGACCCATGCCCCTTCAGGATTTCATCCACAAACTCACCGAGGGGAGCGGCAACCGGTTTCTGCAATCCTTGCTGGTGCTGTTCGCGATGATCGGGCTGACCGTGTGGTACGACGCGGCACAGTTCAAAAACATGTCCACGATCGAAGGGATGGACGCGGCGCAGGTGGCCCGGAACCTCTCGGAAGGGCGCGGCTTCAGCACGCAGTTTGTGCGGCCGTTCAGCGTGTCTCTGGTCCGCAAGCATCAGGACGGCGACGGGAAATTGAACGGGGATCACCCGGATCTGGCCCACGGGCCATTGTATCCCCTGTTGCTCGCGGGAGCGTTCAAGGTCAATCCGTTGGGCTGGCCGGACGTGCGTCCGGACGCCAATCCTGGGCAGCCGTTTTCGGTGTACGAACCGGACTTGTGGATTGCGATGGTGAACCAGGGGCTGTTCTACGTAGCCGTCTGGCTGGTGTTCCGGCTGGGCAGGCGGTTGTTCGACGAGTCTGTGGCGTGGGTTTCGGCGGCGGTGTTTGCCGGGGCGGAGGTGTTCTGGCGCTTCAGCGTGTCCGGCCAGTCGACGATGCTGCTGGTGGTGGTGTTCCTGGCGCTGGTGGAGGTGCTGGCGCGCATCGAGCCGGAAAGCAAGGAGGGTTCGACGCGAGGTCCGAAGTGGCTGCTGGGCATGGCGGCATGGGCGGGGGTGCTGGCGGGCCTTGCGGGACTGACGCGGTACAGCTTCGCGTATGTGATTTTCCCGGTCAGTTTGTTCCTCGGTTCGCTGCCGACGCCCAGGCGGCTGGGGATGGCCGGGGCAGCCGCGGGGGCGTTTCTGTTGGTGATGGCGCCGTGGGTGGCGCGCAACTTCGCCGTCAGCGGGACGCCGTTCGGGACAGCCGGCTACGCTGCGGTGGCGAACTCCAGCGTGTTCAATGAGCATGAGCTGGAGAGGTCGCTCAATCCGGATTTCCGACGGCTGCACGATGAGGATCTGGGAACCAGCTTGGCCGGGTTGCTGTGGCACAAGCTGCTCGTGGGTTTGAAAGAGATTCTCGAAAAAGAACTGCCCCGGCTGGGCGGAAGCTGGGTGAGCGCCTTTTTCCTGGTCGGGTTGATGGTCCCATTTCGGAAGACGGTGTTGCTGCGGCTGAGGACTTTCCTTGTTGTGAGCCTGGTGCTGCTGGTGCTCGTGCAGGCGCTGGGTCGAACGAGTCTGAGCACGGAATCACCCGAAGTCACGACGGAGAATCTCCTGGTCGTGCTGGCACCCATGGTGTTTATGTTCGGGGTAAGCCTGTTCTTCCTGCTTCTGGACCAGTTCGGCATGGCGATGCCGGCCTTCCGGCTGATGGCCGAGGGAGCATTCGTGGCGGCGGCGAGCGCTCCTCTGCTCCTGTCGCTGTTGATGCCGGCGTCGAACTGGTCGTCGTATCCGCCCTATCACCCGCCGTACATCCAGGAGAAGTCGGAGTGGCTGCCCGAGGACGCATTGATTATGAGCGACTTCCCATGGGCGGTGGCCTGGTACGGTCACCGACAAAGCGTGTGGCTGTCCCTCAAGTACAGTGAAGAACCTTCGATTCGGCTGCGGAACGATTTTGAGGCGATGAATCGATGCGGCAAGCCGATTCGTGGACTCTACCTGTCGGCACGGACCTTGAAGTCGGTGGCGACCGCCCCGTTGAGCGCCTGGGTCATGCGCGAGAAGCGGGGGGAGCAGTGGCAACCCTATGCCGGGGACTGGGAAGGATTTGTCCTGGTCGGGGCATTATTGTTCCGGGAGGTGCCGACGGGTTTTCCGTTGAATAAACGCTCGTTTAACCTTCTGCCGGAACTATTTTTGACGGATTCTGAACGTCCAGCCGGAAAACCAATCAAAGCAAGGTAACTCCGGCTGTATCGGCACAAAAAATGGTTGCATGGCGACGGTGAAGACACGACAAAGCGAATTTGCGTTTGACAAGCCCCCAGGGCACCCCTACAAACCGAAGCGATTTGCCGTGTCGCGCGCGTCGAATTAGTTGTAAACACGCAGCTTAACTATGAAGAAAATCATTGCCTCGGCCGGATTGGCCGCTGTCGGGGCGGCAGGACTCCATGCGCAGAATTATGGAGACCTGACGCCCGAGCAGGCGTCGAAACGATGGAGCGTCTCAGCCGCCGTACGGGGCTTTTACGATGACAATTACACCACCCGCCCTTCA
>CAZZAQ010000421.1:0-4843 GCA_964652165.1 uncultured Bifidobacterium sp. | reverse complement strand
AAGTGATGGACGCGGACTGGAGCGTCAGCCCCGTGACAAAATCGCTCCGGGACAAAGCATGGTCACAGCTCGGCACCAGCGGCAGCGGCAATCACTTCGTCGAATTCGGCGCCTTCACGGTGCTGGATCGGGCCGCCGGCCTTGAGCCGGGCGAATACCTCGCGCTCCTCAGCCACAGCGGCAGCCGCGGCACCGGCGCGCAAGTCTGCGACCATTACAGCAGGCTTGCGGTGAAGCAGCATCCCGAGCTGCCCAAGGAACTCCTCAATCTGGCGTGGCTCTCGCTCGACTCAGCGGAAGGCCGGGAATACTGGGCTGCGATGGAGTTGATGGGCCGCTACGCCGCCGCCAATCACGCCTGCATCCACCGCCACATCGCGCGGCGCCTCGGCGCGGAAGTGCTGCTCGACCTGGAGAACCATCACAATTTCGCCTGGAAGGAGCGGCACGTCATCGGCGGTGTGGCTCGCGACCTCATCGTGCATCGCAAGGGCGCCACGCCCGCCGGCGAAGGCGTGCGCGGCATCATCCCCGGCTCGATGGCGTCGCCCGGCTTCGTGGTCCGCGGCAAAGGCAACGCGGCCTCGCTGAACTCCGCTTCGCACGGCGCCGGCCGCGTCATGAGCCGCTCGCAGGCGATGAAGACCTTCGACTGGAAGGAGGCGAACCGCGTCCTCCAGGAGCGGGGCGTGACGCTCATCAGCGCCGGCCTCGACGAGGTGCCGATGGTTTACAAAGACATTCACGAAGTGATGGCCGCACAGGCTGATCTGGTCGAAGTGCTCGGACGCTTCGATCCGAAGCTGGTGAAGATGGCCCCGCACGGCGAGCGGCCGGAGGATTAGCCTGGACATCACGCGAGCTTGACGGCTCGGAGCACACTTCGAGAAGTGTGCTCTATCGATCGATCCAGGTTAGAACTCACTCATCTCATAAATGCCGTGGTGGGGCGCGTCGCTCCGCGCGCGCCGTCGCGCGGACTGGAAAAGGCTGGCTTTCCCTGAAATCGGACGTTTCGGCGCGCGCGGAGCGACGCGCCCTACCACTGATGAGATGGCATGGCTTCTAGTCGATTGCGGCGCTCGCCATGTCGGAAAGAATCCGGAGCATCCGCCCGTTCGTCTCACGATCCTTCACCGCGATTCTCACGGTGCGCCCGCCCATATCCGCGCCCATCAGCGCCGCGTCCCGGATGAACAGGTCGCGCTCGCGGCAGCGGCGCACGAGCGTCGCGGCGTCCGGACCGTCATTGGGCAGACGGCAGAGGAGAAAGTTTGCGATGCCCGGCAGCACGTCCCAGCCCAGCCGGGCCAGCCCGGACGCCAGCTCCTCGCGCAAGCCCGCGGTCTCGATCCAACGCGCGCGATAGTACTCCGGAACCTGCAGTGCGCGAACCGCGGCGACCTGCGCGGGCAAGCTCACCACCCAGGGCGGCGTGATCGCGCGCAGCGCTTCGAGCTGGTGAGGCCCGGCGCAGAGGTAGGCGGCGCGCGCGCCGCTCAGCGCGTAGATCTTCGACATCGACTTGCAGACGACGATGTTCTCGCTCCCCGCGGCGAAGTTCTCGAGCGATTCTCCGGGGCCGGCGTATTCGATGTAGGTCTCGTCGACCCACACGCGCGTGCGGTGCGGAACCCGGCGCAGCACCGGCTCCAGTTCACGACGTGGAATGTGCCGGCCCGTCGGGCTGTTTGGGTTCACGAGCACGACGAGGTCATAGTCGTCCGCGAAGGCGGCTTCGAGCCGGGCGAGGTCCACCGTGTAACGCTCGTCGCGCTGGAGCGGAAGCCGATCAACCGTGCAGCCGACGACCCGTTCGAGCACATGCGCGTACTCCCCGTAAGTCGGATCGAGGATCAGCGCGTGCGACCGCGGCGTGAGCCAGTGCCGGAGCGCCCGGAAAATGAGGTCGGACGAGCCGGCGCCAGGCAGGATGTTCTCCGGCTGCACGCCGCGGGCCGCGGCGATGGTTTCGATCAAGCCTCCGCATGCCGTGGGCGGAGAGGTGCGCAGCAGCCACGGGAGATGTTCGCGCAACGCCGCCACGACGCCCGGCGCGGGCGGGAACCAGGCGTCGAGCACGTCGGCGTTGATGATGCTCCCGGCGCGTTCGAGGTGGTCGAATTTCTCGCCGATGGCGGCAAAGAACGCCCCGCCGTGAAAGCACGACGCGGGCTTGCGGAACGAAAACGGCAGCCCCCAATCCGTCCGCTCCTCCAGCCGTTCCAGCAGCCCTCCGAACTGCCCCGCCTGCTGGCGCAACGCGGCGACGGTGGAGTGGAGCAATTCGTAGGTGACGGCACCCGATTCAACGCGCCGGTCCATCGACTGAAGACCGACCCTGAGGTAGAGGTCGAGCACCTCGCGCCGGCCAAGGGCCGCGATGTGTTTGCCGCCGTGCGCCTCAATCCAGCGCAGGGCGCCGTACATCAGCAGCATGGCCAACTCGCGGCCGCGATGCGGCTTGAGCACCGTGAGCAGGCGCACTTCACAAAGGCCGTCGTCGACCGGGAAGGGCAGCGCCGCGCGCGTGAAGTATTTGTCGATCGAGTACGCCGGCTGGCCGGCCGGCGTGATGCTGACGAACCCGCCGAGTTCCCCGTCGACTCTCGCGACGAGATAGACGTTGTCATCGTCGAGCGTGTCGCGCAGGCGTCCGGCGCCGTTCGCGGCGTGCTGGCCCAGTTCGCGCGCATAGACTTCGTGGCGGGCGCGGTAGATGGCTATCCGGTCTTCCACCGTGGCGGTTTCGAGGACGAACGGCATGGTGTGACCAGCCGGCGCGGCTGCCGGCCTGCGGGAACCGAAGAATTCTGTTTTCATCGCGCGCACCGTAGGCCGGCCACTGGCACGCAGCTAATTGAAAATCAGAGGAGGCCATTGGAGAACTCAATCCTCGTCCTGGCTCGCCAGAAAGGCCCTGACCTGGCGCCAGCGCGGAATCCCCGTCTGGCCGCCGCGCTGCGTGGCTTTGAGCGCGGCCGTGGCGGAGGCCAGACGCAGGCGCTCGACCAGCGGCATGCCTCGGGCAAGCGCGGCGGCGTAAGCGCCGTGAAACACGTCCCCACAGCCGGTCGTGTCCACGGCCTGGACGCGGTAGGCGGGGAGTCGTTGCGGCCTGGCCGTCGAGGCATCGAGGAACCAACACCCTCTCGCGCCGCAAGTAATCACGACCACCGCGCGATCCTTCCGCCAGAGCTTTTCCGCCGCCGCGGCCGGAGTGCTGGCGCCGGTGAACTGGCGGGCGAAGTTCTCGGAGACGATCAAATGATCGGCCAGCGCGAGCAGCTCGCCGAAGCGCCGCAGGCGAAAACTTTCGAAGTCCGCCACGACTGGAATCCCGGCGGCGCGGGCGATGCGCGAGGCGCGGATCATTCCCGGGATGCCGAACCGATCGACCAGCAGGACACGGGTCTCGAGAATGACTTTCTTCGCCGGCAGCTTCGCGTCCGCGCCGAGCGCGGCTGGGAGATGGTAGAAGATGGTTCGCGTGCGCCGCCGTTCATCCACGACGATGACCGAGCGCACGGGACCGGCGGCGCGACGACGGACGGCGTGTTGCGTGTCCACACGTTCGCGGCGGAACGTGTCGAGCACGAAGCGGGAGCCGTCATCGTCGCCGAGCGCCCCGGCAAAGGCGCACGTAGCGCCCAGCCGGGCGGCGGCCACGAGCGCTGTGGCGCAAAGCCCGCCACAGTGCCGCTCGCGCGCTCGCACCTCGACCTTTCCATCCGCCGGCGGATAGGCCGGGACGTAGAGGATGTCGTCCACAGCGGCGCAGCCGAGGCCCAGGATATCGCAACGCTTCTTCATCTGGTCAGTTTTCGCCCAAACTTGCCCTTGTGAAGAAAGCGGGAGAGCGGGAGAGCGGGAAAGCGGGAGAGCGGGAAAGCGGGAACATGGGCTGTCGGCCCGCTTTCTCGCTTTCCAGCCTTCTCGCTTTCCATGCGAATTGTCCGCCTCCCGCCAGATTCACAATGAAGCCGTTCACAGTCCGGCCAGCCACTTCCTCATCGCCGGCGGGTCTTCCTTGAACATGAGCGAGCCGGGCACGATGTAGTCCGCGCCCGCGGCAGCCAGCAACGGGACGGTATCGCGTCGGATGCCGCCGTCGGCCTCGATCTCGGTCTTCAGTCCTCGACGCGTGATGATGTCGCGGGCGCGTTTGATTTTTCCCGGCACGCCGGGGTCCATGCTCGCGCCCTTGATGCCCATCGCGGTGCCGACGACGCACAGCACATCGAGGCCGCTCCAATACGGCTCGACGACGTCGAGCGGTTCAGTGATGAGCAGCGAGCAGCCGGCTTTCCGGCCGCGCGCCCGGATGGCCTCGAGGACCTCGCCGGGATTCTTCGCCGCGTCGAAGCAGAAGAGGAGGATGTCCGCGCCGGCTTCGACGAACGGATCGATCCACCCGAGCGGATCGGTGACCATCAAGTGGACCTCGAAGGGCTTGGTCGTATGCCGTCGAAGCCGCGCGACCAGGTCGGGAAAGAACAGCAGGTTCTTCACATAATGCCCGTCGGCCACGTCGAGATGCCAGCGTTCGGTGAACGGCTCGACGCGCTTCATCTCGGATGCAAGATTGCCGAGGTCGGCGGACCAAAGGGACGTGGAGCACTTGAGCATGGCGCATTGTGGTGGAAGCGTTGAAGTGTTCAAGCGTTGAAGTGTTGAAGGGTTGCATCGTTAAAGTGCCACCCGCTTCACCCGGATATTTCACAGTCGTATCGTTCGCCGAAATGCCGGTTTCATTAACACCCCGCTTCAGCGGGGTGTACACGCGTCGGAGGAGGTCGAAACCGTTTCAACGGTTTCGACTGGGTGTGAGAAACCGTTGAAA
>CAZZAQ010000420.1:718-4869 GCA_964652165.1 uncultured Bifidobacterium sp. | reverse complement strand
TCCCATCACGGTGATGCGCCCGCCTTCCTTGTGCGAGATGAGCGCGGCTTGCACGCCGCCATCGTCGCCCATCGCCGCGATCAGCCCGCCCCCTTCGCTGTCGCGGGTCAGGCCGGCGCGCACCTGGCCGTCGCCGGAAGTGACGCCGATGCGCCCGCCGTTTTCCTTCACGTCCATCACCGCGGCGGGTTTCCCGTCGTTCGAGTAGGCGGCGAGAATGCCACCGTGCGGCGTGGCCGAGAGCAGAACGCCGGGCTTGCCTTCGGGCGTCGCTATCGTGATGGCGCCGGTGCCGTGTACGGAGCGGACCGCGGCGCACTCAACGCCATCGGCGTCATGCACGGAGAGGCAACCGCCTTCGTCGGACCCGCCAACCAGCGCCACGGTTTTGCCCGAGGTGTCGTGGACGTGGAGCCACCCGCCGTCGCGGCTGGCGCCGAGCACCGCGCGGGATTTGTCGCGTGGATGATAGGCGCTGACGACGCCGTCTTCGCCCGCGACACCCATCGCGGCGCGCATCGCGCCATCTTTGCCGAGCACCAGCGCGGTGCCATTGGACTCGATGGTCGTGAGAATGGAGCGGAGGTTGCCCTTGGGATCGTGCGCGGCGACTAGCCCTCCGTCGTCGGTCGCGCGAAGCGAAGCGACGGAGAGGGCCTTGCGGCTCAGGACGTGAACCTCGCCGCCTTGCTCGGAAGCATGCATGAAGGCCTGGGGCTTGCCCTTGCCGTCCACGACACTGATGACACCGCCGGTCGGAGTTCCCTTGAGGCCGGCGCGTGGTTCGCCCCTGGCGCCACAGACGAGCACGTTTCCCTGGTCCTCCTCGATCCAGAGTTCGACACGCGGCTCGGCGTCGCGTCCGTTGAGGCAAAGCGAGCCGCCGCCCTCGCCACCCCCGAGGTGGGCCGTCACGCCGCCCTGGGCGTCGTGGAGGACCAGGTGCGGGCCGTTTTCGTCCACGAGCATCCGGACGGAGCCTTTGCCGCGCTGATCCTCGACGGATAACGAACGGCACACCAGATCGAGCGCATCCTTTTTGGCCAGGAGCCGGTCTGTGGGCAGCCCAAGCAGCCCTTTGAGCCATTTGAGTTCCTGTCGCAATTCGGCGACCTGGGATCGAAGTTCTTTGAGTTCCTCTTTCATGGTTTCTTTCGTCATTCGTGGTGAGCGGCCCGATGATAGTGGGCGGGCGTGAAAAAAAAGAAAAGCGTGGCTGGCTCAGCCACGCTTGGGCGTTCCCGGCATGCCGGAGAAATCTATTTCTTCTTCGCTTCGTCAAACTTGGCGATCCAGGCTTTCGGACCGCCCGGCATGTAGCCGACCTGTTTCCAGACCTGTTTGCCCTCGCTGTTGAGAACGACGATCGTCGGGAAGCCGCTGGCGCCATACTTGTCCTTCAGCGCTTCGTTGGCTTTCTTCAATACCGCGCTCTGCTGCTTTTTGGAGGGGAAGTCGACCTCGACGAGCACCAGGTTGTCCTTCGTATAAGTGCTGAATTCGCTGGTGTCGAAGACCTCTTTCTTCAGTTTGATGCACCAGCCGCACCAATCGGAGCCGGTGAAGTTCATCACGACGAGCTTCTTTTCCTTCTTGGCCTGCGCTAGGGCGGCGGTGGCGTCGGTGCCCCAGGAGAGTTCGGCGCGGGCGGCGAGTTGAGTCGCCAGAAAGCCAGCGATGATGAACAAGGTGACGAGAAGTCTTTTCATGGAAGTGAATGGAGGTGGATGGAGGTGGTTGGAGGTTGCGTTTCAGTTCAATTATCGGTTTGGACGTTGGCAAATCGGGTTTCTTCACGCCAGACTATCTTTCCCCCCACAATCGTCAGAACCGCCCGGCCCTTGAGGGGCCATCCGTCGAATGGGCTGTTTTTCGATTTGCTGGCCGTATCCTGCCAGCGGCACGTCCACGCAGCGTCGGGGTCGATCACAGTCACGTCCGCGTCCGCCCCAGGAGCCAGCGTGCCCTTCTTCAACCGAAGGATGCGGGCCGGCGCGGCGGTAAACCGGGCGATGACCTCCGGCAGCGAAAGCCGGCGCGTGTGATAGAGCTGCATGAGCGACAGGGCCAGTTCGGTCTCCAGGCCCGTGATTCCGAAGGGCGCGTAGTCGAACTCGACTTCCTTCTCGTAGTCGCAGTGCGGCGCGTGATCGCTGCACAGGACTTCGATGGTCCCGTCGGCGAGACCTTCGAGAATGGCGTCGCGGTCGCGCGCCGAACGCAGCGGCGGGTTCATCTTGAAGTTCGTGTCGTAAACCGGCCATACGGGATGCGGCCCGCCGTTCACGCCGAAGATGCCTCGACCGTCGGCGGCCCAAAACTTGTCGCTCCCGGCGATGGCCGAATCCGTGAGCGTGAAATGGTGCGGGCACGCTTCGCCGGAGATCGGGACACCCCGCTTCCTGGCGGCGCGGAGCAGGTCGACGCTCCCGGCGGTGCTCAAGTGCTGGCAATGAACGTGCGCGCCGGTCGTTTCGGCCAGAAGGATGTTTCGGGCGACTATCATGTCTTCCCCCGCGGCTGGCCAACCGCGCAAGCCCAGCACGGTGCTCCAGTAGCCTTCGTGCATCACGCCGTCGGACACCAGCGCGTAATCCTGGCAATGGTCCATGACCGGCAAGTCGAACATTCGCGCGTATTCCAGGGCCCGGCGCATCAACTCATTATTCTGGACGCAATGCCCATCGTCGGTGATCGCAACGACCCCTGCCTGCTTGAGCGAGCCGATGGGCGCCAGTTCCTCCCCGGCGATGCCTTTGGTAATGGCCCCCGCGATATAGACGTTCACGACGCCATCGCGCTTGGCCTTGTCCTGGATGAGCGCGACGGTGCCGGGATTGTCGATGGCCGGCGAAGTGTTTGGCATGCACACCACACTGGTAAATCCGCCTCGCGCAGCCGCTCGAGTGCCACTGGCAATGGTTTCCTTGGCCGACTGTCCCGGCTCGCGCAAATGGACGTGCAGATCAATCAAGCCCGGGCAGACCACCAACCCGCTCGCGTCGAGTTTCACGGCGTCTGCCGGTGATTGCCTCGCCGCGTCGGGTCCGACGGCGGCGACCTGACCGCCGCGCAGCAGCACGTCGGCCGGACGGTCGACGCCGTTGGCGGGGTCGATGACCCGCCCGCCGGCCAGCAGCAGGGAACTCATGCGACGCAGAGCTTACATGGGTGGAATTTGACAACGCAAGAGCAGCCGATATAGTTCAGGCCGGTTTGCGGGCGTAGCTCAATGGTAGAGTTCCAGTCTTCCAAACTGGCCACGCGGGTTCGATTCCCGTCGCCCGCTCCAGCAACCCTAACTCTGATGAGCGCACCGCGTTGGGGGCAGGTCGGAGGCCGTTCAAACTCCCGCCCAGCCCGATGGTTCTATAGCCGTCTCGTCTTGCCGAGCTGCTTGGTTTTGGCTGGAGCGTTGCCGGCCTTTGCCGACCAGGCCGAGGAAGGCCATAGCCTGGTCTTGAACATCGAAAATGACGGCCCCTTCGGCACCGACCGGCATTACACCACTGGCGCGCACCTCTCCTACTGGTCGGCCGACAACGCCATGCCCCGGTGGCTTCGACGCTTCTCGGATTGGCTTCCCGCCATCGGCCTTCGCCCCGCGGCCCATAAGTTCGGCCTCGAAATCGGCCAGGAAATCTTCACTCCCGAAGCTCTCAGGGCCAGCGAGTTGGTCGTGAACGACCGCCCCTACGCCGGTTGGCTTTACCTTGGGACAAGCTTGCGCCGGCGCGGTCCCGGCTGGGGCGATCGTCCCGCCATGGAGACCGTCCGGCTCGACCTGGGCGTCGCGGGGCCGTCGGCCTTCGCGGAGGAAGCCCAGGCAATCGCCCACGAGGAGGACGCCAAAGGCTGGCATCATCAACTTGATGACGAATTCGGCGTCGCCCTCCGCTACGAGCAACGCTACCTATTCGCGGCGCGGGGCGCAGGCGGTTGGGGCGCGGATTTCAGCCCCGCCGCCCATTTCAGCCTCGGAAACGTCGACACGCACTTCGGCCTCAGCGTCCTCGCTCGCGCCGGATTCCATGTCCCGAATGAGTTCGAGACGCCGGCGCAACGGACACCGAACCGCTGGGGCGCCTACCTGTTCGCCAGCGCGGATGGCCGCGTGGTCGGGCGGAACATTTTTCTGGATGGCAACACGT
>CAZZAQ010000420.1:0-708 GCA_964652165.1 uncultured Bifidobacterium sp. | reverse complement strand
CGCCGACCTGCGCGCGGGGATTGTCCTCATCATCAAGCGCGTTGAACTCATCGCCGCCTTCGACTGGCGGACGCCGGAGTTTGAGGAGCGATCATCGTGGGACGCGTTCGGCTCAGCCACGGTGCGATACAAATTCTAGCCCGCCGCCCATCGGCCGCAATCGCCGAGCGCGCGCGCCGCCACCGTCGGGCCGAGCAAACCGGCCACTTGACGACCAAGCGCCGTTACGGCCTCTGAAGTGGGCGCACTTGGCAATATCTGGCCGAGCGATGGTTCGAGTTCTTCAGTATACCGCGGGCCGGAGTGCCAATGCGCAACGAGCAGCGGCGACACGCGAAGTGAGACGAACTTCGATCCTGCCGCGCAAATCCCAAATTGCTGGCCAGCCTGACGCTGGTCCGCGTTGCCCTTGCTTGCGCGACGGGCGGAAAAAGCCCCCGCCGACTCGCTGCTGCAAACCCTGCGAGCGCCGTCACTCCCGTTTGCGCCGATTCGTTGATCTTATCCACACGCGCGCCATTGAGTCGAATGACATTCGCGTTGACTTACGGGCAACTGCTGCCGAAGGCGGGTGACCGTGACAGGGTGACAGGGCGTCGAATTCTTTTTGGGTCTTGCTTGGTGGTCGCGGATCGTTACCCTTGGAATTGGTCGCGGCGGGGTAGCCAAGTGGTAAGGCACGGCTCTGCAAAAGCTGCATTCGTCGGT
>CAZZAQ010000419.1:0-4873 GCA_964652165.1 uncultured Bifidobacterium sp. | reverse complement strand
CGCGCCCAGCGACTCGCCGATAGCGAAGCCGATAAAGCACGGCCCGGCGTAGTCTCCGGGAATGAACAACAGGATGAACAGCATGATCAGCAACTCCACGCTGATCAGCAGCATGCCGATGCTCATCCCTGCCTTAAGCGGGATGGCGTAAATGGGAAACGGCTTGCCCGCGAGGCCGGCAAAGGCGGTGCGCGAGTTGGCGAAAGTGTTGACCCGGATGCCGAACCAGGCCACGCCGTAGCTCCCGCCAATGCCCACCAGGCTGAACAGCAGGATGATGGCCACGCGCATGGCGTCAAACTTCATCAGCACGCCGAAGTACAGCACGATGACTGCGGCGATGAAGGCTTCGAGAATCAGGATGAACTTGCCCTGGGTGATCAGGTAGGTCTTGCAGGTTTCGTAGATCAGTTCGGAAATCTCGCGCATAGCGCTGTGCACGGGCAGGTTCTTGAGCTGGATGTAGATGGTCAGTCCGAACATCATTCCGAAGAAGCAGAACAGAATGCCGGCCAGCAGCAGGCTGTGGCCGTCCACGCCCATGAACTCGACCTGCGACACATCGGGCAGCACCAGCGAGGCTTCGCCGCCCGGCTTGTGCTCCGGTTGCGGCTGGGTTTGCGAATGCGGCTGCGCGAATGCGGGCGTGGTCGCCGCCAAGGCCGCCAGCAGGGAGAGCATCAGGACGAGGGCTTTCGCGGGGCGGGCCAAGGCCGCCAGACTCGAGCGCATAGTACCTCCGAGGTCCTACCTTAGGCAGGGCCTCTTTGTAGGGGTGTGACGCGCTTCCACTAGAAGGGAACTGAGGTAGCTTGGCCGCGCCGCGCGCCCCGCCTGCCCGCCTTCGCGGGCCGCCGGGACGAGGGATTTTTATAACACCGCCCCTGAGGAACGGTCAACGCGGGTGGAAGCGGGCGGCCCACCCGCCCCCAAAAAAGAGGGTCAAACCGGAGGGCCGCAGCGCGGCATCGGACAAATCATGAGTTGAACACCTTCACGAATTGCGCTACTCTGCCCTCAACGTGACGAAACGCAAACCTTCCGACCGAAGTCTGAGGGAAGTGACTTCGGCGCTGCGTCAGGCCAACAGGCCATCGAGTGACGCGCAACGCGCTTTCGCCTTCCCTTCGTCGTCGCAGCAGTTTGTTAAGTGCACCAAAGAGGCTGGAATACTGACAACCATCGACTTGTTCTGTGGGGCAGGCGGACTGACGGAGGGTTTTCGCCAAGCAGGCTATCGGTGCCTCTATGCGAATGACTGCGACCCTGACGCAATTCAGACCTTCAAGGACAACCACCCAGAAGTTTGGGCGGACCCTCGCCCGATAGAAAGCATTGATGCAGCGGAAGTGAGGCGCAAGCTGGGCCTCAAGCGTGGCGAACTGTCCGTTCTGGTTGGGGGGCCCCCATGCCAAGGATTTTCAATCAATGCGCCGGAGCGATTCCTAGACGACCCAAGAAACGCTCTGTTTAAGCACTACGTCAGATTCTTAGATGAGTTCCGCCCGCGGGCGCTGGTTTTCGAAAACGTACCCGGCATGCTGTCGCTCGCAGGTGGGCATGTCTTCGAGCAGGTCCTATCTCAGATCCACAAGCGTGGTTATCAGGTGAGCTCAAAGATTCTTTTTGCCGCACACTACGGAGTCCCTCAAGAGCGGTGGCGGCTCATTATTCTCGGCTCCCTTCGGGGCGCGGCGCCTTCTCATCCTTACCCAACGCACTCCGCGTCTGGTCGCGCCAACTTCCTTGGGGGGAAGACGATGATCTTCAGGCTAGACCAGAGTGAGAAGAAACGCCTCCTTCCGGCGGTAACCGTCGGGGAGGCAATCTTCGACCTCCCAAGACTTCGGATGGGGCAAGGCGGAGAGTTGGTGAAGTATGACAGGCGACCCACTAGTCGATACGCCAGATCTCTCCGCAATGGCAACACCTACACCTACAACCACTATGCCGCAAAGCTCGCGGCACAGAATGTCGAACGTCTTAAGTACATAAGGCCGGGTGGCTCCTGGCGAGACATTCCTCGCCACCTTCTTCCCAAGGGGATGCAACGAGCACGCACCTCGGATCACACCAAGCGTTACGGTCGACTCAGGCGCGATGGACTCGCAGCTACAATTATGACCAAGTGTGACCCCCACTGGGGCCCAGTGTTTCTGCCGGACCAGGATCGCGCACTCACAGTGCGCGAGGCCGCACGGTTGCAGTCTTTTCCGGACGCGTACCGCTTCCTGGGTTCGCGCGTCGCTCAGTACGAACAGGTTGGAAATGCTGTTCCAGTCCGGATGGCGAAGGCCATTGCCGAGTCAGTAGCCAGACATCTGCGGCCAGACGCTGAAGAGGGTAAGTAAGTGGCAATAAAGATTATCGAGTTCTTCGGGTACGACCCGACGGATACCTCCTCTAATGCCACACGAGCCCGGCGGCAAAAGCACTGCCCGTTTCTAGGTGCGCCGTGCACGAAGACTCTGCGCGACGGCTCAATTAGTGGAGCGTGCACTGTTCAGCAGATGACTTCGGGCCCAGTCATCTGCTGCCCCAACCGGCTTTATGACGACGACTACCGAATTCTCAAGGACGTGGCACAAGCGGCTTCTTGGGGGAATGTGACGCTAGTACCGGCCCAGAAACTCACGCGGTCTCAAAGCACTGGGCAAAAGGTCGTAGTGTTTGGCAAGCGTTGGGGGAAGGAGCTGAGATTGCCCCAGCGAGGAGGCCATGGGGGTTACTTCGTCGACTGGATTCTTGCACTCATTGGTAGCAATGGGCAATTGCAGGATTTTGTCGCGGTGGAGGTTCAGGCAATTGACACGACCGGAAACTATAGAGCCCAGCGGGATGCGTACCTCAGAGGGCGACACTTCACGGGGTCTAGCCCCGCTGGCCTGAATTGGGAAAACGTCGCAAAACGTATTCTTCCCCAGATTATCTACAAGGGCCATGTCCTTCGTCGAGAGCCGCTATGTACGAAGGGGATGTTCTTCGTATGTCCTACGCCGGTCTACGGCCATATTCAGCAGAGGCTGGGTAGCCAGCTCCTTAAGTACGACCTGCAGCCGGGGACACTTACATTCCAGTGGTACGACATAGGTGCCCCAGTTGCCCCGGGGGCCAAGCGCGGCCTGGAGCTTGGTGGTCAATTCACCACCACTGTCGACCAGGTGGCCCTCGCCTTCACGTCCCCCGCAAACCTTCCACCTGCCCGAGTTTACGAAGAGGCCATTAAGAAAGAACTCGGCAAGTAGATTCGTTCCCATGGCGGACGTTTATAGCAAGAGGAAGCGGAGCGAGATTATGTCTCGCATCCGCAGCAGAGGAACCAAGCCAGAGGGCCGTCTCTATCAGATCGTCAGGCACGCGCTAGGCCGGCGCTGGCGCATTGACAGAAACGTAGCGGATCTTCCCGGGCAGCCAGACGTTGTTATTCCGTCTCTAAAGATAGCGCTCTTCGCTGATGGGTGCTTTTACCACTCCTGTCCGAAGCACGGGCACACGCCGCATTCTCGGCGGGCATACTGGGTGCCCAAACTAGCCCGCAACCTGGGTCGCCATACGCAGCACGGCCGCGCCTTGAGAAAGCGAGGCTATAGCGTGTGGCGCTTCTGGGAGCATGATCTCAAGGGGCCGACTGCAGTCTCCACCGAGCGTCTTATCACGCGCCGTCTTGCGAAGTTGCGCATCCTCTCCAGATAGTCATTCGTATCGCAACGCTTCAATGGGGTTCATGCGGGCGGCCTTGAGCGCGGGCCAGAAGCCCGAGGTCACGCCCACGAGTGGCTGCGCTCTCTATCCTCGCGACCGGCTATTCTTCGTAAAGCTTACCGTCCAGGTAGGTGGGTCCCTGCTGCAGTTCGTCTACTCGCTTCGTCAACCAGCCAGCCTTTGTGTAGACCCAAGTCTCGCGATGCTTCACGTTGGTGATCAACTCGTGTGGACTGCCATCCTTGCGGTCGGGCACTGTTCGGACGAAGTGCTGGTCGGTAATCAGGACAGCTTCCTTTCCTTTCAGTTCGATACACTCGATCCTGATCGTAGTTTGATCGCTCACCGACAAAATCCAATCAGAGTCGCGCTTCATCCCTTCTTCTACCTGCTTCCGGTCGAGAACTGTTCCATCCACAAGCTTCACGGTGAGGTCGGGAGCGGCGTAGTGAAGTTTGGCAGCTACGTCCCCGGCCTCGTCCGCTTCGATGGATTCGTCAATCCTCGACTGGATCTCCTCTCGCACCAAGCGCTCTTGGTCTGTAAGGGGAGAGGTGCGAGCGCAGGGGTTTTGGGCGAATCCGACCGCGACGCTGAGCAGAACGACGATGCTCATCCATGTGAACTTGTTCATGGGGTCTCCTTCCAGTGATGGAGGATCGACTCCAAACCCTGAGTCGGATATGCTGCAAGATACGGTCGCTTTTTCAGGGATACGGTTTCACCGCGCCCCGACTGCCGACTAACGACTAACGACTGCCTTACTGCAGCACGACTTCCTGGTTCTCTTTCAGTCCTTCCAGGACCTCGGTCTTGGCGCCGTTGGAGATGCCGATCTTGATGTCCACCTTCTTCTTGCCGTCTTTACCCTTGGCGTCCGGCACTTCCACCGAGGCTTTGCGGTCCTTGTCGTAGAGGATGGCGCCCTCCGGGACGATCAGCACGCCCTTGTGTTCTTCCAGCAGGATCTCGGCGTTGGCGGTCATGGCGGCTTTGAGTTCGCCCCCGGGGTTGGTGATGGAGACCCTCACCTCGAAGGTGGTGACGTTGTCCTTCTCCACGCCCATGGGGGAAATCTTGGTCACCTTGCCGTTGAAGGTCTTGTCCTTGAAGGATTCCACCTTGATGCGCGCCGGCTGCTCCAGGTAGACCTTGCCGATGTCGGCCTCGT
>CAZZAQ010000418.1:2428-4915 GCA_964652165.1 uncultured Bifidobacterium sp. | reverse complement strand
CCGCAATAAGAAAGAATACGCCGCCAACTTTTCCCGCGGCCTGCACGTGGCCGACGCGATGCGCGATGATATCCTGCTGTGCTACGAAATGAACGGCGAGCCGCTCACCCCCGCGCACGGCGCGCCGGTGCGATTGGTGGTGCCGGGCTGGTTCGGCATAGCGTGGGTGAAGTGGCTCCAGCGCGTGGAAGTGCTCGATCGCCGGGTGATGAGCAAATACATGGCGCGTGAATACGTCACCGTCCGCGGCGAGGAACGGGGCGAGAAGACGGCCTGGCGCGAGACCAGCATCGGGCCGATGCTCGTCAAATCAATGATTGCCCGTGCGGAGAGACTCCACGACGGAACGGTTCGCTTTCGCGGCGCGGCGTGGTCCGACGGCACGCCGCTGGCGAAGGTCGAACTCAAGGTCGACGACGGCCCGTGGCAGCCGGTCACGCTCGACAAGTCGCCGCGCTCCAAATTCAGTTGGACGTTCTGGAGTTATGACTGGAGAAAACCGGCGCCGGGCGAGCACAGCCTCGTCTCCCGGGCCACGGACGCCGAGGGGCGCGCGCAGCCTTCCGCCGAGGACGCCGTCATCAAGCTCAAGCGGACCTTTTGGGAGGCCAACCAGCAGTGGACTCGGCGCATTCAGATCGACACCTGAAGGTGCACATCTGAAATTGACAGGCTTGGCGGAACACAATCCGCCGGGCTTTCTCGCTTCCGCGAGCCCGTTCCGCCCGATCGGGACGCCTCCCATGAGCCTGGTAGGGCCGACCTGCCGGTCGGCCCGGACGCGCGGCAGCGCGTCCCTACCGGGTTCATGGCCCCGATGCGCGTCCACAGTTGGAGGTCGAAGCGACCCATGAACCGCGGCCAGAGGCAAAAAGATGAGGGCAAAAAAAATGCGTTCATTTTTCTGCCCCCATCTTTCTGCCTGTCCATGAACCTGAAGGTAGGGCGCGCCGCTCCGCGCGCGCCGCACTCGACACGGCAGACCGGCGCGCGCGGAGCGACGCGCCCTACCATCCATTCGTGGTTCAGGATTCAATGCGCGAAGATTGGCTTGGGAGAGTTGCGCTGCTTTGGCGCGCTTCCAATCCGTGGGCATGAGAATTGCCTTATTGAAGGTTGCGCGGTCCTGAGAACGGGCGCGACGACCTGCACTTAAGATCTTGAGCACGGTTGCCGATGGCTGAATTGGACAGAGGCGGGTCACTGGTCCACATTTGGGATGTAGCGGACCGGGGCCCCTGGCGAACCAGGCATCGACTATGAACAACACGGTTTTTGTAAGGCCCAATTTGAAGGTGTTCCTGCTGGGGGCTGTCCTCCTTCTGGTGGTGCAGCACCTGATTTCCAGTGGCCACTCGCAAGGGTCCGGCCCCTCGCGGCCCCTTCCGGCGAATGCCCGCGAGCTGTCCGATGCCGACTTGCAGGGGCTCCTTCGCGAGGCCGCCGCAAAACCGACTTCGGCCGCCTACCAGCGAATCAGCCGCCTGTATGAGCAGCGAGGCGAGCACAAGAAAGCGCTCCTCTATCTGCGCCGGGCCGAGAAGCTCAGCCAGATGGAAGAGGCGTCCGAGTAGGCGGAAAGTTGCTGCGTTCCGCCCTTGACGACGTGGTTTCGGCCGCACTCTTCGCATTGGCCGTCCGAGAACTTTCCGTCCATCGCAAACGGATCAGCCATTCCTTTGCAGGAAGAAGCCGCGCTGCTTTTCGCTGATCGGCATGGCCAGCCGCTCCATCACCTGGAGCATGTCTTCCCAAACGAGCCGCTTGTCGCGCGGTGACATCGTGCGGAGCAGATAGGAAGGATGAAACGTCGGCATGAGCGGGATGCCCCGGTAGGTGTGCCACTGGCCCCGCAAGCGGGTGATGCCGGACTTGCCGAGCAACCCCTCGATTGCCACGCCTCCAAGCGCCACGAGCACCCGCGGCTGGATGAGATCGACCTGCGAGTGCAGATAGGGGATGCACGTCTTCATCTCGTCGGCCGTGGGCTTGCGGTTGCCGGAGGTCTGGCCGGGAGTGTCAGGACGGCACTTGAGTATGTTGGCGATGTACACCCGCTCACGCGAAAGCCCCATCGTCTGAATGATTTTGGTGAGAAGCTGCCCGGCCGGTCCGACGAACGGCTCGCCTTGCGCGTCTTCGTCCACCCCCGGCGCCTCGCCCACGAACATGAGTTGCGCGTGGATGTCGCCGACGCCGAACACCACGTTCTTGCGCGCGCCAGCCAGGCTGGGGCATTTGATGCAAACGAGCGCGCGTTCACGAAGTTCCCTCATCGCCTCGGCCTTGGCGGCGGGATCCAGGCTCGGGCGAACGGGCGCTGCCGCGGCGCTGGGCGGCGCGGGTAGAAGCTCGGCGGGCGCCGGCACCGGGACCGATCCTCGCGCTTGCGGAGCGGGGCGGGCCGCGGGAATCACGGGCGCCGGCGGTGTTGCGGGAGCCGGGGTCGCTTTTGCAAGCCTAACGAGCGTCTCGGCTGGGACGGAA
>CAZZAQ010000418.1:1124-2386 GCA_964652165.1 uncultured Bifidobacterium sp. | reverse complement strand
CAAAATGAAAAATTCAAAATGAAAAATTCAGCATTCGCAACTGCCGCCAGCGCGGAGCGATTGGCCGGGGCGGAGTTCGACACCCTCGCCAACGACCTCGCGAGGAAGCGCGGCTGCGGGGAAGCTCCACCGTAAGGAATGGCTTTATTCGGTCAGCTTCCAAGCCGCGCGGTGCGAGTAGCGCAGACAGCCCTGTCTGCTGTTTCGCCGACTGCCAGTCGGCGGCGGTCGTGCATTCCAACCAACGGTCCATTCAGTTCGGAAGTTCGCGGGTTGGCAACCCGCGATACAGCAGGCTGGGCAGCCTACGCTACCTTGGCCATGCGGCTCGGTCTCCTCAAAAACCAGCTAGCCAGCGCAGGACGGTAATGGAGCCAAACGTCAGTTTCTGGAGGCCGACTTGGACTCCGGGAATGTTCATCAATACGATCACGATGAACATCCCGAAGCGGCTGATCGCCAGAAATGTTTCATCCGGCATCTGGACGGCGTGCTTCATCACGTGCGAACCATCCAGGGGCGGCACGGGAATGAGGTTGAAAAAGAAGAGGAACATGCTCACCCAAATCAGCATCAACGCTGAGGAAGCGATGGGCTCGGAGCCGGCTGCCGCGCCGATGCGCCAGATGACCACGGCCAACACCGAAAGCGCCACGTTCATGGCCGGACCGGCCATTGAGACGAGGATGTCGTCGCGCACGCGATGGCGCAGGTTGAACGGGTTCACCGGCACCGGCCGGCCCCAGCCGATGATTAAGCCCGCCAGCTTGCCCTGTCCGCCCATCGTCAGCCACAACGCCAGGAGCGGCAGCAGCACCGTGCCGATGGGGTCAATGTGCGCCAGGGGATTGAGCGTGACGCGGCCCTGGTCGCGCGCCGTGTCGTCGCCGCACCTGGAGGCCATCCAGGCGTGGCCGAACTCGTGGAAGGTGATGATCACCACCACGCACAGATACTGGGCCAGCCCGACGCTGAGCATGCTCGTGTCCATCGCGCCCGGACGCTACGGAATTCTCAGGGTCGCTCCAAACAAAAAGCGGGTCGAGGCGGCATTACAGGGGAAGATATTGGCGGGGCCAGCCAACGGAGCAGGGCAGGCGTCGTATCCGTTTCGCGTAGCTGCGACCGTGAGGTCGCGGGTTGTATTGACTAGCGGCGGCAATCGAATCAGACATTCAACGACCCCGTCCCGCGACCTCACGGTCGCAGCTACGTTAAGCACAGACGACGCACGCCCTGCGTTATTGGCGCCATTCAGGAGA
>CAZZAQ010000418.1:0-1114 GCA_964652165.1 uncultured Bifidobacterium sp. | reverse complement strand
CGCGTGTTCCTCGAAAGTCCGTTCGTCGATTTCCTTGCCGCGATGAGCGGGCAGGCAATGCATCACCAGGGCCTCGGGCTTGGCCAGCTTCAGCAACGCGGCGTTGATCTGATAGCCGGTCAGCTCCTTGATCCGCCGGGCGCCTTCCGACTCCTTGCCCATCGATACCCACACGTCGGTGTAGAGCAGGTCGGCGCCGGACGCGGCGGCCTCCAGGTCGTCGGTTACGAGCACGTTGGCGTCGGCCCGCGCGAGGATGTCCGGCGAGGGCTGGTAATTCCTCGGGGCGGCGATGCGCAGCTCGAAACCGAGCTTGGCCGCCGCGAAAATCCAGGAAACCGGCATGTTGCACGCGCCGTCGCCGATGAAGGTGACGACTTTGCCGGCGATGGGGCCCCGCTTTTCCTCGAAAGTGAAGAGATCGGTGAGCACCTGGCACGGATGCTCGTCGTCGGTGAGCGCGTTGATGGTTGGAATGCCGGAGAAGTGGGCGAACTCCTCGACGTCGCGCTGGTCGAAGGTGCGGATGACCGCGCCGTGAATCATTCGGCCCAGGACGCGGGCGGTGTCCTTGATGGGCTCGCCGCGGCCCAATTGGATGTCGGCGGCGCTCAGGAACATCACCTGGCCACCCAGTTCGCGGATGCCGACCTCGAAGCTGACGCGGGTGCGCGTGCTCGATTTGCTGAAGAGCAGCGCCCAGGTCTGCCCGGCCAGCGGACGGGGGGCGTCGCCCTTGCGCTGCTGTTTGAAGAGGGCGCCGCCGCGCAGGATGCGCTCGATTTCGGCGCGCGGGAGCTTTTCGAGACTCAACAGGTGTTTCATCGGTCAATCCACTTCGGGCGATTCCCCGAAAGCAGGGTATTAGCGAAAGGAAGGCGGTACGTCACTGGTTTTGTTTGCTCCATTGCGGAATCCGGGGAGCGTTCGGAAACTCGAAGTTCAAAGCTCCAAGTTCAAAGCTCAAGAGAAATCCCAAGCGCCAAATTCCAAAACCGCCCGGCGGCACAAGTTCTGGAGCTTGGATCTTGGAGGCTGGAGTTTCTTTTGAACTTTGAGCTTTGAGCTTTGAACCAGGTGCATCATTCCAACTCCACCACCCGGTAGAACCGCT
>CAZZAQ010000417.1:0-4940 GCA_964652165.1 uncultured Bifidobacterium sp. | reverse complement strand
ACGGCGTTCTGGCTGTGCGCGGCCGATGAAGATCCGTTCAAGAGCAAGAAAGAGCGGGTCAGCTACATGCTGGGCATGAACTACGGCAAGCAAATCAAACAAGGCGAAGTCGAGGTCGACTTTGATCTGTTCCTCAAGGGCCTCAAGGACGCGGCGACCGGCGGCAAGCTGCTGTTGACCGAGGAGCAGGGGAGGGAGATTAATCAGAGCTTCATTCAGGAGCTTCGCGCCAAGCAGGCCGAAAAACAGAAGGCCGAAGGCGAAAAACAGAAAGCCGAAGGCGAGAAGAACCAGAAAGCCGGCGAAGCGTTCCTGGCCGAGAACAAGAAGAAGGAAGGCGTGGTGACCACCGCCAGCGGCCTGCAATACAAGATAGAGACCAAAGGGACCGGCAAAATGCCGGGGAGCAACGACACCGTAGTTTGTCATTACCGCGGCACGCTGCTCGACGGGACGGAGTTCGACAATTCCTATAAGCGCAACCAGCCGAGCGAGTTTGCCGTTGCCGGCCCGCGGGGAGTGATCAGAGGCTGGACCGAGGCGTTGCTAATGATGCCTGTCGGGTCGAAATGGAAGCTGTTCATCTCCTCCGAACTGGCGTACGGCGAAATGGGCAATAGGCGGGGCGCCGTTCCGATCCCGCCCAATTCCATGTTGCAGTTTGACATCGAACTCATGGACATCAAACCGCCGGGCGAAAGCGCCGCGAAGGCGCCGGGTGTGCCGGGTTCGCCGCAGACCATCACGCTGCCCGCGAAGCCCAAGTAATCTTCCAGCTTCAATTCGACTTGACGGGGGCGGACGCGAGTTCGGTTTGTGTTTGGCGTAGCCGCGACCGTGAGGTCGCGGGACGGGAAAGCAGAAGGTTGGGCATCGGTCTTCTCTACGGGTGGATAGCCGCCACAACCGTCCACAAACTGGACAAGTGTATTGTCCTGCCGTGCAGGAATGGACAGGCAAAAATGGACACACCGGGAACGATTTGCCCGTGTCCGGGTTCGTTTTGTGGTCAACCAGAACGACTTCAGGGTCTCGGTCGAACCGGTTGCTCCTGTTCTCGATTGCGCTGGTGTGAAGCCGAAATCCGCAGTGTTTTCCGCTGTCTTTCCGGCCTGACGCGCATCGGCCGCAGAGACGTTCCATGTCGCCCGCAATAGTTTGCACCCGGCACCACACCCGGCGGCCGTGGCGTAGACGTCCAGAACGGCAAGGCTGGCACCCCTTCTGCTAAGCCACTCCATTGTATGGGTCTGCCGTTTACGAACAGCCGCGCCCGCAAGCGCGACCAGATTATCGCGATCGACCTGGGCGGTCGATCGACGAAGGCCGTGCATTTGCAACGCAAGGGCGACCGGTTCGCGCTGACCGAGTACGTCATCATCGACGCGGCGAGCCACGAAAAGCCCGTGGCTCCCGACGTGCTGGGGGAGCATCTCAAGGAAATCAGCCGCAGGCTCAACACCAAGTCCCGGCACCTCACGCTGGCCCTCGGAGTGAATGACACGGTATTCAAACAAACAGAGCTGCCAATGATGGCGCCCGCGGACCTGCGCCAGATGCTGAAGTACAACACGAAGAGCTATCTCCAACAGGATTTGCCCGACCACGTTTTCGACAGCCACTACGTCCTCAGCGCCCTGGCAGCCAGGCCAGCCGATGGGGCCAGGTCCGCGCCAGGGGGAACACAAAAGCAGAAAGCGATCGTGGGCGGCGCAAAACGGCAGACGATCGAGGACGTCAGCACGGCGATGAAAAACGCCGGATTCATTCCAGAACAAGTGGTCCCCAGCCTGATCGGGCCGGTGAATGCTTTCGAGCTGGCTGAACCGGAGGCCTTCGCAAAAGACGTCGTGGCCGTGGTGGAACTGGGATTCAAGCACAGCACCATCGTCATTCTGAACGCGGGCGAGATTATGCTCAGCCGCGTCGTGGCCATTGGCGGGGATCAGTTCACCAACGGCCTGGCCGAGCAGTTGGGCACCAGCTATCAGGAAGCCGAGAACATCAAAATCGGCATGCCCGGCGAGGTGCAGGAAAAGCTCGAACCGGTGATCCAGCCGCTGGGGCGTGAATTACGGGCCTCCATCGACTTCTTTGAGCATCAGCAGGACGCCACCGTGAGCAAGGTCTATCTGTCCGGCGGTTCAGCTCGCAGCGAGTTTGTCGTCCAAACCCTGCAAAATGAGCTCACGGTTCCCTGCGAGGTCTGGTCGCCATTCAAGTCCCTGCAAATGGGACTGTCGCCCGAAAAGATGGGCGAGATGGAACAAGTGTCGCCGCAATTGACCGTGGCCATCGGGGCCGCGGCTGCGTCGTTTTAGGTCGTCCTATGCCGATTCGCATCAATCTGTTGGCGGAAGCACACGCCGCTGAAGAACTTCGGCGCAAGGATCCGGTCAAACGGGCCCTCTATGCCGGGGTGTTCTGCGTCTTCCTCGTTGGCCTGTGGGCGAGCACGCTTCAGGTGAAGATCCTGGCCGCCAAAGGAGAATTGAGCACGCTGGCTTCCCGATGGCACAAAATCGAAAAGGAGTATCAGGCTGCCGTCGACAGTCACCACGCCATCGGCGAGACCGAACAGAAGCTGACGGCGCTGAGCTTGATGTCCACCAACCGGTTTTTGTGGGGCAACGCGCTGAACGGCCTCCAGCAAACACTCAACGGCCTCGAGGACGTCCGGGTGAGCCACTTCAAGGCCGACCAACTCTACTCCGCGAGCGAAGAAACCAAGCCGCGGACCAATGGGGTGCAAATCATCCCCGGCAAGCCCGCCACGGCCACCGAGCGCATCACACTCACCGTTGACGGTGTCGACGCGAGCGCGAACGTGGGCTCAAAAATCAACAAATTCAAGGAATCCATTACTGCGGTGCCGTATTTCAAAGAGAATCTCACGCGGACCAACGGCGTGGTGCTCACTTTGCTAACGACACCGGGACCACCGAGAAACGGCGGCGGGCTCGTCGTGAATTTCACCTTGGAATGTTATTTCCCGGAAAAGACCAGGTAACATGAAGCACTTGCCCAAAGAGAAACGGGATCGCTTGATCCTCGTCGCCCTCGGAACGCTGGCCTCGATTGCCGCGCTCTACTGGGGAGTGGTCCGCGTGCAACGCCAGACTTTGGTGGCCCTGGCCGGAAAGCACAACGAGGAGAAGAACAGCGTCGGCAACGCTCAACGGCTGGCCAACAGCACCGCCGAACTGCACGTCAACCTCGAAGTCGTCAAGGAGAAGCTCAGGGTCATCGAATCGACCATGCCTTCGGGCGACATGTATTCCTGGATTATTCTCACGATCAATTCCTTCAAGGAAAACGGGGGTTACAAAGTGGACATCCCGCAGTTCAGCCGCGAGGTCGCGGGCGAAGTCGGCATGATCGCCAAATTCCCGTATCGCGCCGCGGTGTTCCACGTCCGGGGCACCGCCTACTTTCACGATTTCGGCCGCTTTGTGGCCGATTTCGAGAACACCTTCCCGTACATGCGGATTCAGAACATCGATTTGGAACCCTCCGGTGGCAGCGTCGCCAGCAGAGACACCTCGAGCGCTTCCGCCGACGATGCCGAAAAGCTCTCCTTCAGGTTCGAGATCGTAACCCTGGTGAACCCGAATACCCGCTGATCTCTCCCTTGCGCATGAACACTGCCCCGCTTTACTTCGCTCTGCTCGTCGCAGCTCTGGCGCTGGCGCCGTGCGGCGCGCACGCCGCGGTCAAGCCCGCCGCGCCCGCCCAGGAAGCACCGCCGCCCAGGTCAGTTTTCGTCATTGACCCGCAAGTCGGCAGGGATCCGTTCTTTCCGAGGTCGACACGCTCCCCCGGCCGCATCCCGGTCAAAACCAATGAGCCGGTGGCGACGATCTCATCGCAGTTTCCAGACGAAATCCGTTGCCAGGGATTTTCCAATCAGCGCGACAAACGGCTCGCCATTGTCAACGGCAAGACCGTCGAGAAGGGAGAAAAGTTTGAACTCCACATCCGGGGTCTCCGCGTCTCCGTCCGCTGCCTGGACATGACGGAAAAGACCGTGCTCCTGGAAGCCAACGGCATCACCAAAGAACTGAGCCTCCCGGTAAGTCCGCCTGGTCAGCCCTAATGAATTTCGTTTCCTTCATCAACACCAAAAACACCAACATGAAAAAGTACCTCACAGCCCTGCTCCTCGGTCTTGCAGCCAGCACGCTGCTCTGCGTCGCCCAGGATAAATTCCCGCCGGCCCCTGTGCCGGACAAACCCAAGCCCGCGCCGGCGCCCGCCGATCCTGTGGCGCCAGCGGCTGCGCCCGCACCCGGCGCGACCACACCGGCCGACCTGGCGAACAATGACACGCCAGGCGCCACCAACGCCGCTCCGGCCGACAAGCCGGCCGGTGGCGCCGCGGCCGAGCCTCAGGCCAAGCCCGACGAACCGGTGCCGCTCATCGTCATCGATGATGTGCCGCTCACCGACGCCATCCGCAACCTGGCCCGCCAGGCGAACCTGAACTTTCAGTTCGACCCGAGGATCTCGGCCTCCAACCAACCCAACGTCAGCATCCGCTTTGAAAACGTCAGCTCGACCGAGGCGCTCAACGCGGTGCTCGAGAACTACAACTATGCCCTGGTGAAGGACACCAAGTCCAAGATTGCCCGCATCACGATCAAGGACCCGAAAGCCGAGGAACCGCTCGCCTCGAAGATCGTCCAGCTCCGGTATGCCGATGCCAGCAATATGGTGATCATCGTCAAAGCGACCCTTTCCCCGCGCAGCTCCGTGCTGGCCGACCCCCGTACCGCCAATCTCATCGTCACCACCACCGACAAGGAGATGGACGCCGCGGTCAACCTGATCACCAGCCTCGACGCGCCCACCAAACAGGTGCTCATCGAAGCGCGCCTGCTTGAAACCTCCCGCAACCCCTCGACTGTCAAGGGCATCGACTGGGCGGGCACGTTTGAAGC
>CAZZAQ010000416.1:2710-4962 GCA_964652165.1 uncultured Bifidobacterium sp. | reverse complement strand
CCTCCCTCCGAGGGAGGAGAGGGAGAAACCACCAACAACTTCGGGAGGTACCGCGTGGAGAGCGGGGCAGGTTTCCTGGCTGGCTTTGCGGGCGTTTGGCCCGCGTGGCCTTGGGCCTGGACGCCCCGTAGGCAGGCGGGACGCCCGCCCGGAGGCCTCACGGTGATCGAATGTGATGACGTCGGTCGAGCCTTCGTGGTCGAGAAAAGACTCGTTCACCCGGGTCATTTCAGCGGCGGTAACCAAGTGAAGTCCCAGTTCGTAATCGGCGGCGTGGAACTGTTCTTCCAGCGCCCAGCGGGCGATGCGGCGAAGCAGGCGGGTATCGACGAGGCGGATCCGCTGCCGGTTGCGCAGGCCGAGGGTCCGGCTCATGGTTTGGCGGCGCGGTGTTCCTCGTAAGCGGCGATGATCCGTTGCACGAGCGGATGGCGGACGACGTCGCGCTTCTGGAACTCGACGATGGCGATGCCCTCGGTGCGCGTGAGGGCCATGCGGGCTTCGACAAGGCCGGAGCGTTTGCTGGGCGGGAGATCGATTTGGGTCACGTCGCCGGTGATGACCGCCTTGGAATTGTAGCCGAGGCGCGTGAGGAACATGAACATCTGCTCGGTGGTCGCGTTCTGAGCTTCGTCCAGGATGATGAAGGCGTTGTTGAGTGTGCGTCCGCGCATGTAGGCCAGCGGAGCGATCTCGATGATGCCGCGCTCGCGGTGCTTCTCGATCTCGTCGGCGGGCAGCATGTCGTGAAGCGCATCGTCCAGTGGGCGCAGGTAGGGGTCGATTTTTTCGTAAAGGTCCCCGGGCAAAAAACCCAGCGCTTCGCCGGCCTCGACGGCCGGCCGTGTGAGGATGATGCGGGCGACCTGCTCCTCTCGCAGCGCGCTGACGGCCATCGCCATCGCCAGGTAGGTCTTCCCGGTGCCGGCCGGGCCGATGCCCAGGGTGACATCATGCTGGCGAATGGCTTCGACGTAGCGCTTCTGGCCCGGCGTTTTCGGGGTGACCTGCGCCTTCTTGGCCGAGGTCTGGATGCGCTGGGAGTAAAGGTCCTTCAGGGCGGCAACGCCTTCGCTCTGGACGATGCCGAGGGCATGCGAGAAATCGCGTCCACGGACGGTCGCGCCGGTTTTGGTCGCGGCTTCGAGAAGCTGGAAAAGCTGCTTGGCGCGTTCGACGCCCTCCTCGGCGCCTTCGAGCTTGATCCACCCATCACGCGCGGTGGCTTTTACACCGAGAGTTTCTTCGATTGCGTGGAGGTTCTGCGCGTCGTTGCCCAGGAGCTGCTGGACGAAAC
The DNA here is from genome assembly GCA_964652165.1 of uncultured Bifidobacterium sp. Taxonomy (GTDB): domain Bacteria; phylum Verrucomicrobiota; class Verrucomicrobiia; order Limisphaerales; family JADJPG01; genus DASTLJ01. The sequence goes on along the minus strand of CAZZAQ010000416.1, from coordinate 3,665 downwards.
GGGCGTTTTCGAAGTGGAGGGTTTCGGAGGGCATGGCGGCGCCGGGGCGGGTTTACGCTTTACGTTTTACGTTTTACGCGGGGAGGACTGTAAAACGTAAAACGTGAAACGTAAAGAAGCAGGGCGATCACTCGGCGAGGGCGGGGCGAAGTTGTGCGGCCAGTTCCTGGAGCGCCTGCGGCACGACGGCCGTCTGGCCCAGCACGGGCATGAAGTTCGTGTCCCCGTTCCATCGCGGGACGACGTGGAGGTGCAAGTGCGATTCAATGCCGGCCCCGGCGCACTTGCCGAGGTTCACGCCCACGTTGAAGCCGTCGGGCTTCATCACCTGGCGGAGCGCGGCCAGGCAGCGGCGTGTGAGTTTCATCAAGTCGAGCAACTCTTCGTCGGTGAGCCCGTCGAAGTCGGCCGTCTGCTTGTAGGGGACGACCATGAGGTGGCCGCCGTTGTAGGGATAGTTGTTGAGCACCGCGAAGCAGGTGCGTCGGCGCGCGACGATGTTGTGCGCCACGTCGTCGCTGTCCTGCGCAATGCGGGTGAACAGGCTGGCCTCGGCGGCATCCGACGTCGGCGGCTTGGGCGCCAGGATGTATTCAATGCGCCACGGCGCGTGCAGACATTCCATGCCCGCAGCGTACGAAAGGGCGGGGGGAAAGTCAAAGCTCGCGGGACAGCTGGATTTCAGCGACGAGCGGTACTCAGTAATCAGTAATCAGTATTCAGTATTCAGTGCGACCACGTGCCGAGGGATCAACGCTGAAAACTGATTACTGAATACTGATTACTGTTTCCTGACTCCCTTCCCGCCTCACGCCGCCCGCTTCTTCTGCGCCAATCGTCCGCGCAGGACGTGCGTCAGCGCCTTGACGCTCAGCTCGATGAACATGAACGGCTTGGCCAGCAGGTCGGTGCCCCCGCTCAGGCTGGACTTGGCGCGGCTCTTGAAGTCGGTGAG
>CAZZAQ010000416.1:0-2697 GCA_964652165.1 uncultured Bifidobacterium sp. | reverse complement strand
CACAAAAATGATCGGCGTCGTCCGGTTCAATGCCGTCGATCGGATGCGGGTGCACAGCTCGAAACCGTCCATGCCCGGCATTTGCACGTCGAGGAAGAATAAGTCGTACTTGTTCTCGGTCGCCAGGTTCAGCGCGACACTGGGGTCCTCGACGCTGACGGACTTGAGCGCCGCCTTCTCCAGGGCGTAGGTGATGGCTCGACGGGAGAGGATTTCATCGTCGACGACGAGGATGTTGCTGGATGGCGGCTCGCAGGGGTCAGGCTCGGTGGCGGCGAAGAGCTCGGAGATGAAATCGACCGAGTGTGCCACGGTGCGCAGGGTGGAGATGTTGATGTTCTTGGGCTTTTCGTGAAGCTCCTTGAGGAGCACTTCGAGCGCCGAGGCCATTTGCGCGATGCTGGTGAAGCCCGCGATGCCCGCGCTGCCGGTCAGGGCGTGGACTTTGCGATAGAGTTCGAGCAAGTGAGGCGCGCGGGCGGCGTCGTCCTGCGCCCGGCTGAATTCCTGGAGCGACTTGCGAATGGCCAGCAGGGTTTCGTGCTTCGACTCGAGAAAGGAACGGGTCAACTCGGATTGAAAACCCGAGTCGTCGGAGGAGAGCGTAGGCTCGGTGGAATCGGGCGCGGCGGGCGGGATGTGCCTGCGCGCCCGTGGAGGTGGAGAGTGTGTGGGCTCCTCCGAGTGGGCCGAGGCGTCCTCCGCGACAGCCTCCGGCGGCGGGTCGCTCGGCGTATCGACGCCCTGCTGGGCCGCCAACTCGGCCGCCGCGTAAAGCGCGTCGATAATCTGGCGGGGCGTGAGCGTGGCTTTGTTGAACACCTGCGACGCGCCGGCGGAAAAGGCCTCTTGAATCATGTTCGGCACGTACGCGTTGGTAAAAACGACGATCGGCAAGCGCTGGAATTTCGGCTCAGACCGGAGCTTTTTCAGGATATCGACCCCGTTCATCTTGGGCAGCATCAGATCCAGCAGCACGGCGTCCGGCTTGTATTCGAACGTGCGGTAGAAACCGGCGTGGCCATCCGCGCAGACCTCGATCTCGAATCCCTCCTTCTCGAGCCGGGTCCGATAAATGTGGCCGACGATGGGATCATCTTCGATTATGAGAATTCGCTTCATAGGTCGCGTCACGTTTTAGCCTGCGAGGGCGATGGGCTTGTGGGTTTGGAGATAGGTCTTGAGGCGTTCAAATTCGCGGTCAGCGTCGGCGAGCAGCGCGGCGGCGTCGGCCAGCTTGCCATCCTGGCCCAGATGTTCGATGCGCCGCAGCAAGGGCACCACGGCGACCATGCCGCAGGTCGCGCTGGCGCCGGCGGCACTGTGGGCCAGGCGGGCGGCGCCGGCTGGATCGCCGTTGCGGATAGCCGTCCGAATCTGCGCCAACTGTTCGGAGGTCTGCTTGAAGTACAGCGCGACCAGTTCGTTGTAGCTGTCCTGGTTGCCGCCCGCAAAATCGGTCAGCCGCGCCATGTCCACGGGGGGCTGCTCCACCACCGGCGGCGCCGGGGCCGACGGCAACACCGTCAAGTTCGGCCCAGTGGTCGCCGGAGCAAGCGACGCCGCCGGTGGCGACACCGTCGGCCCGTAACGCTCGATCATCTGCTGCAATGTTTCCGGGCGCACAGGCTTGGGCACGTAGTCATCCATCCCGGCCGCCACGCACTTCTCCCGGTCGCCGTGCATCGCATTGGCGGTCATGGCGATGATGACAAGTTTCTTGGCCAGCGTCGGCGGCGGGGCAGGCTCGGCCTGGCGAGCGCGGATTCGCCGCGTCGCTTCGAGCCCGTCCAGACCGGGCATTTGAACGTCCATGAACACCACGTCGTACTCTTTCTGTTCGACCGCCTGCAAGGTTTGCAGGCCGTCGCTGGCTATATCGGCTGAATAGCCCAGTTGTTGAAGCAATCTTAGCGCGACCTTCTGGTTGATGATGTTGTCGTCGGCCAGAAGGATTCGCAGCGGCAGGCGTCCGGCGAGGGAGGCGTCCAGGCGAAGCGAAGCCTGGACGGGGCGGGGCGCCGGATGGGCGCCGGAAACCAGCCGCAGCAAAGCCCCCTGGAGCTGTGCCGGCTTGAGCGGCTTGCTGAGATTGAGCAGCGTGCTCGTGTCCATCGCGACGGTTTCGTTGGCGCGCCCCACCGAACTGAGCAACGCCACCGATGCACCCCGGCAATGAGGGCTCCGCCGCAATTCGTTGAGGAACGTCGCCCCGTGCCCCCCGGGCAATTGGCCGTCCACAATGGCAAATCCGAACGCCGGCCCGCGACGGGCATGTTCGAGCGCCTCATCGGTGTTGGCGGCGGCGACCGCAGCCAGGCCCCACTTGGAAGCGAGACTGTAAAGCAAGTGGCGCACAGCCGCATTGTCCTCGACGATCAACACACGCTGGCCCGCCAACGTGGGGTGCGGGCGAGTCCAGGGTGAAGGCCCGGCATCGGCCGCCGCGCGTGTCGGCATGGTGAAGTAGAATGAGGATCCCTGTTTCTCCGTGCTCTCGACCCACATGCGCCCGCCCATCAGCTCGACGAGTCCTTTGCTAATGGCCAGGCCGAGGCCGGTGCCTCCGTACTCGCGGGCGACCGAGGTGTCCACCTGGCTGAAGGAACGGAAGAGCCGTTGCAACCGGGCTTGCGGGATGCCGATGCCCGTGTCCCGCACCTGGAAACGCAGCTCCATCCGCGGCGCTGCTTCGGT
>CAZZAQ010000415.1:0-4971 GCA_964652165.1 uncultured Bifidobacterium sp. | reverse complement strand
GACGTGGTTCAGCGCGGCGAGTTGCCGATGCGGCGGGTCCTCGAGATCGGCTGCGGTTTCGGGCGCATCACCCGGCTGCTGGCCGACACCTGGCCGGACGCCGAGATCACGGCGCTCGATCTCAGTCCCGAACAACTGGCCAATGCCCGACGCTACTGCGCGGAAAGACGCATTCGATTCGAGCACTACGACTTCTATTCAGGGCAGGCGTTGCCCGGGGGAAACTACGACACAATACTGGCCATCGAGGTGTTTCTGCATCATCCGCCGGCGGTGATTTCAGGCCTGTTTAGAAGGCTCATCGACGCCGGACACCATGTTGTGAACATCGACTGGAGTGAAGATTGGCCGTGGCCCACACCCGAGCACGTGTGGGTGCATGACTTCGCCAGACTCTACGCCGAAGCGGGACTGAAGTGCGCGGCGTTTCCGCTGCCGGAGAAAATCGATGGCAAGCAACAGAAGTTGTTCATCGCCGCGCGCGCCTTGCCGGAAAGTGTTACGCGGCTGGAGCGCGAGCGGCGGACCGTCTCGGCGTCGCCCGGCCAGACCATCGGAGAAGATTGGGCAGCGCGCTTGCACTTGGCCACGACCGAGATGTCGGGCCTCATCCCGAGCGGCGCCAGCTTCATCCTCGTGGACGAGGCGCAGTGGGGCAATGTTCGCGCGTTGGCCGGACATCGGATCATTCCGTTTTTGGAGAAGGACGGCGCGTATTGGGGGCCGCCAGCGGACGACACGGCGGCCTGGCAGGAACTGGAAAGACTTCGCGCCGCCGGCGCCAGCCACATCGCCTTCGCGTGGCCGTCGTTCTGGTGGCTGCAACATTACGCTCAGTTTCATCGGCGGCTGCGCGAGGCGTTTCCTTGTGTGTTGGCCAACGAACGCCTGATCGTCTTCAAGCTTCACGCATGACGCGTTATGCCCAGCAGCCGCCCCAACACCATTCCGACCGTCATTCACCTGCTGCGGCAGTTGCAGCCGCGCTCCATCCTCGACGTGGGCGTCGGCTTCGGGAAATGGGGCCACCTCTTCCGCGAATACACCGACATCAACGCTGCCGAGCGCGACCCGCCCCGCTACCATCGCGACAACTGGCAGGTGCGCATCGACGGCATCGAAGGCCACGCCGCCTATCTCACCGAGTTGCACCGCTACCTCTACAACGACATTCACGTCGGGGACGCGTGCGAACTGCTTCCCAAACTTTCGGCCTATGACTTGATCTTCATGGGCGACATCATCGAACACTTCGACAAGTCCAAAGGCCAGGAACTCCTTCGAGTGGCGGTCGGCAAAGCCAACAAGGCCGTCATCGTCTCCACGCCCAAGTTCGAGACAGCCCAGGAAAATCTTTGCGCCAATGAACTCGAACGTCACCGCAGCCTCTGGTCCGCGCGAGATTTCAGGAAGCTGCCCGGCGCCAGAGTGAAGACCATCGACCGCGCCACACTGCTTGCAGTCATTGCAAAGCCGGGGACCGGCAAGTTGCTACTGACGCCGCCGCCCGCGCCTTCTGCCGCCACCGCGCTGCGCCTGGCTCAAGCTCGCGACGCACTGATCGAACTCGTTCCTCTCGACGAACCGTTCATCCTGGTGGACGAGGAACAACTCCGCTCCCTGTTGCCGCATCGCCGGGCCATTCCCTTCCTGGAGCGCGACGGGGCCTACTGGGGTCCGCCCGCCGATGACGCCACTGCGATTCGCGAATTGGAGCGCCTGCGGGCCACAGGCGCCCGCCTCGTTGTCTTCGTATGGCCGTGCTTTTGGTGGCTGAAGCACTACGCGGGTTTCGCGCGCCATCTTCGCGCCAATTACAAGGCCGCCTGTGAGGACTCACTGCTTATCGCGTTCGCCCTTGCTCCCTCCTGACCCGTTGGACCAGGTGCTTGGGATTGGTTTGTTTTCCATTGCCGCATAACGCGCCTGCCCTATCCTGCCGCGCAGAAACACCTTTGCCCCTCATTGAGAACTGTGAACCTCGCCGCGTCTTCAGGGCTGAAGGCCCGCCATGTGATAGCCTGGGCTGGAGCGAGCACCGCGAGCGGAGGCCCAGGTAACCGGTCCCAAAGAATTCCGGGAGGCCTGAAAGGCCGGAACAAAAAATCGGCGTCGTTGCCCGCGCCTGTCTCATGTCCCGACCTTCCAGGGCGGGAGAGATTTTTTTGGGGACGTTTCCTGGGGGGCTCGGCACGTTGCGCCTCGCTCCAGGTTGTCATCGAATGGGCTTTCCGCCGTGCGAGCAGCGCCGGATCGTGGCGCAGAGGAACAGTTTGCCGGCGTGGTGCCGGACTCGCTGAAGCGCCCGCAAGCCGGGACCGCCGCTGAACCTGACGCCCTTTTCCCTGCCCGCCTCGCCCTCGACTTCAACGGAGCATTATGAATCCCAAAATCGTAATCCTCTTCGTCATGGCAGGGATGGCTCTTGCCATGTTGGTCCTTCTCACCATTTTGGCCAGTCGCTATGTCAAGGTCGGACCCAACCAGGTGCTCATTGTCTCCGGCCGGCGACGGCAACTGCCGGATGGCACACACGTGGGATACCGCTTCGTCAAAGGCGGAGGCACGTTTGTCTTCCCCGTGATCGAAAAGGCGGACGTGCTTTCGCTGCAGTGGTTCAGCATCGACATGCCAAAGTTCAAGGTGCGGACCGCCAAATGGGAGCCGGTGGACTGTGTCGCCCAGGTGAAGATCAAAGGGGACGATGCTTCGATTCTCGCCGCCGCCGAACATTTCCTGGGCAAGAGCGAATGGGACATCAGGAACATTGTCAGGCCGGTGCTGGAAATACACCTGCGCGCCATTCTCGGCAGTTTGAGCATGGAAGAGGCGGGACAAGATCCCGGAGCGTGTGCGGACAGGGTGCAAGCCGCGGCGTCGGTGGATTTGGGCCACATGGGTCTGAGCGTGATCAGCTTCACCATCCGAAATGTTCGTGCCGGGTAGGGGGCGCGGCAAGGGCGTCTGGTGAAGCAATCAACGGGTCGCAACAGGGGTCAGGATCCGTACCGATGAACCCGGTCGGGCTACCCTCCCGCAGAACCGTGATCCTAAGAGAAGTTTTCGGCTTGGCGAGAGACTCGCTCTGCCGGAGCACCGGCCCGTCAATGCGTCATGCAACCGTACCGGCCGAAGCACACGATGAACGCCACCATCGCGATGACGAACACCCAGACGGCGCCGTGAGTCGCCCAAATCAATGCGCCCACCATCACGGCCACGATGAGCGCCCACACAAGCAAAGCACCAAAGAAATGCATGGACGCGATTATTACCGGACGCGCCGGACGGATCAAGCCCCGATCTGCGTTTCTGAATCCCAGCCAGGGCGGATTCGAGAACCGGCCGAGACAGTAGCGCGGACAGCCTTGTCCGCGCGAATCTGAGCTAAAGCTAAAAAACACGCGGACAAGGCTGTCCGCGCTCCTTTCTTGAATCCGCCCTGAATCCCAGCGGATCAAAGCGCCTCGACGATCGTCCGGACACCGGTGGCCAGGGCCGCCACGCGAGTCTGCATCGGATAATCCGACGGCGCTTCGAGCGTGTAGGAATGTCGCGTCTTGTGCGTCAGCAGCCAGAAGGCCTCCGGCCACTCGGGACGCGAGCGCGGGTCGGCGCTCGGCCGGATGATGCCGCCGATGGCGGACCGGTCTTCGATGTTCTCCGCAAGATCGATCGGACAGATTTGCGCGACCCGCCGGATCACTTCTTCGGCCTGCGATGGCCCACCACCCGTGTTCAGTTCGTAGAGATAGAATCCGTTGGACTCCCAGTCCTCGTGCAAGCACAGCGTCACATCGAACGATGGTTGGCGGCGCAACCACTCGATGTGTGCGCGAGTCTCGGTGGCGCCGGGATGGAGATACTAGAGGTTGAGATCGATTCCCTGCGCGTTCTCGCGGCGGTTCAAGGGGAAGCCGGTCGGATTGAGACACGGACAAAGCCACAGACCAACGTGCGCCGGCCAGGCGTTGTCCTGCAGAAGTTGGCGCATCGCAAGCAAGCCCGCGGGTTCGTCGCCATGGATGCCCGCCGAGACGTAAGCGCGCCGGCTTCCGCCGCGAACCCGCCGCCAGGTCTCAAGGCGGACCCCCTCCTCGGCCGGCAACAGCTCGGATTGCCATCCGTGCCGCAAGGCCACAGCTTCGACGTCGCGCAGCACGGCGCCAACGTCGAGGGTTTCGCCGAAGTAGCCGCCGTGGTTTTTACCGAGCCGGTGCATGGGAGGGAGCGTAAAACGTAAAACGGGAAACGTAAAAACGGTTTGAATATGAGAATCGCGGCTGACATCCGCCCGGCTCTTACATTTTACATTTTACGTTTTACGTTTTACGGTGTCGCCGCCACCGGTTCCTCCGCCGGCTTCGCTGGGCAGCCACATTCCACCTTCGTCGGTTCGTCCTGGTCCTCGAACCCATGCCCGTCCCAATCCGGATCCAGGCCCAGGTCGCGGAGCATCTGGAGATCTTTTTCGACCGGCTGATTGAGCGTGGTCAGGTAGTTGCCCACCATCAGCGCGCTGGCGCCGGCGGTGAAGACCATGCTCTGCACGTCGCGCAGGTTCGCCGTGCGCCCGCCGGCGATCATGATTTCCTGCCGTGGCAGGATGAACCGGAAGCAGGCGATGGTCTTGAGGATTTCCATCGGCGGCAGCGGCGGGTGCTTCTCGAAGGGCGTGCCGGGAATCGGGTTGAGAATGTTGATCGGGACGACGTTCGCCCCGATTTCCTTGAGCGAGAAGGCCAGGTCGCACCGGTCCTCGCGCGTTTCGCCCATGCCGATGATGCCGCCCGAACAAATGCTGATCCCGGCGGCCTTCAGGTAGCCAATCGTCTCCAGCCGGTCGTCGAACGTGTGCGTCGTGCAGTGCTCCGGGAAAAAACGACGCGAGCTTTCCAGGTTGTGGCCGTAGCAGGAAAGGCCCGCCTCCTTCAAGCGGTCGGCCACGCGCTGGCTTTTGATGATCCCGAG
>CAZZAQ010000414.1:2642-4982 GCA_964652165.1 uncultured Bifidobacterium sp. | reverse complement strand
AAATCCGCCAAACCACAACGGGTTGATGCCGGTTGAGTCAAGTGCATAGCCCTAATCCAAATTGCGTTGGGCCTGGCTCCCTTGACTCTGAAGATCGGTTCGGGGCGCACCTTGGGAGTACGACCACGGTCGAGGTCGCACCGGGAACGTAGGGTAGGCGTCCCGCCTGCCCAGCCGCGCCGAAAGGCGCGGCGTTGACACCACGAGGGCCTCGCTTCGCTCGTCCGGGCAGGCGAGACGCCTGCCCTACGTTACTGAAACCTTTTTCCTGGAGTTGACCCCATTGGACTGCCGTTGTCCTACCCAGGGTGCGACAATGGCCGCACGATGAATAGAGTCGTCAACGCTTCGAAGGCGCCTGCTCACGGCGCGTTCCTCGGCCGGTTCGGCGCGGCGGGGCTTTTGGCCCGGGCCGGCGGCCCGTACCTGAGTAGCGTGATCGGGCGCAATGGTAGCGCGGGCGTCCTCGCCTGCGAGTTCGGGCGACGTCTCGTCGCCCGTCGCGGAACGTGGCGTGACGCCCCGCAAACTCGCAGCCGAGACGGCTGCGCTACGCTAATCAGGCACGACGGCCCGGCCGAACTTCGCGTCGGCACGGACGCCGAACGAACGGAAGCCAGGGAAGGGACCAGTCTGTGGGGGCGCGCAATGGCGATGCCTGTGCGAGCTGGTGGGGCGCGTTCGGGCCGGCGGATTGCCGCAAAAGGCTTTGCGGCTTCTTGCGGGTCTTCGCGGTTCTTCCGGGATATTCTCACTAAATTTTTTTCCGCGTCAGCGCTGGATCAGTATTCGCAAGTGGTTGAAAATCAACGGCCGGACTTTTTGGCCGTTGAGGGGCGTACAGAAAGGGGCAGTAGCGGCGCTCGTGCGCTCGCGGACTTGCATTCCAGCCGCGCGGTGCTTGCCCAAGAGCACGGCCCGCGACCTAACGGTCGCAGCTACTCTAGACGGAGATGGTGTCTGGGCATCGGCCCTCGCGCTCTCCCGCTCGGGAAAGTTTTCTGTGGCAATCCTCCCGTGGGCTGGCAACAATCACGTTCTATGAACACGCAGCAAGCCAACGCCGCCGAATTGTCGCGACGCGACTTTATCCGCGGCGGGTCCGTGGCCACGCTCCTGGGCATGTTCGGCGCCGTCGAAATCAAGGCCGACAGCACTGGGAGCGGCGAAGCCAAGAAACTGACTGGCCCGAAGGTCAAGCTCGGCGTCATCGGCCTCGGCCCGCGGGGGCGCGAAATCATCGGCACTCTCCAACTCCAGCCCGAAGCGGAGATCGCGACCATCTGCGACCACTATCCCGCCATGCTGAACCGTTCGGCCGCCAACGTCCCCGGTGCGAAAGCGACCGCCGATTACAAGACCCTTCTCGAGGACAAGGAGATCAAGGCGGTCCTCATCGCGACTCCCTCGCACAAGCACCGGGACATCGCCATCGAAGCGCTGAAGGCGGGCAAGCATGTTTTTTGCGAGGCGCCGATGGCCACGACCTTCGAGGACGTCAGGGCCATCGCCACCGCGGCGCGCGACGCCGTCGGACAGGTGTTCCAGCCGGGTCTGGCACTGCGCTCCGATCCGCAACGGCAGTTTCTGCTGCAATTCGTCCGCTCGAAAGCGGCCGGCGACCCGTTGATGGCGCGGGCGCAGTGGAACAAGAAACAAAGCTGGCGCCAGGCTTCGCCCAACCCGGAACGGGAGAAGGAGATCAACTGGCGCCTGGACAAGAAGCTTTCGCTCGGACTGGCCGGCGAGATCGGCATCCACCAGTTTGACATGATGAGTTGGTTGCTCAAGGAGCGGCCCACGGCGGTCACGGGGTACGGAGGCATCCTCCACTGGACCGACGGGCGCGAGGTGCCGGACACCGCGCAGTTCGTGTTCGAGTATCCCGGCGGCGTGCAGGGCATTTTTGAGGCGACGCTGGCCAACTCATTCGACGCGGATTACGAGGTGCTCTACGGCACTTACGCCGCGATCATGTTGCGCGGGAACAAGGCCTGGATGTTCAAGGAAGTGGACTCGCCGTTGCTCGGCTGGGAAGTCTACGCGCGCAAGGATGTCTTCTACAAAGAGACCGGCATCGCGCTCGTGGCCAACGCCACCAAACTCGTCGCGCAAGGGGATAATCCGGTCGAAGACGCGCCCTATGCGAACACGCCGCTCTCCTTCGCGCTCGAAGCCTTCCTTTGCCTGGATGATGGCTTCCTTGGCCTGATGGTTCGCCTCCTTGCGAACTGTGTCTCCTTCCCTGCGGGCCTCGTCCAGGATGCGATCGGCCGTTGTTCGGGCGGTCGCCGCGATATCCTCGGTCTGTCGCCTGCGTGCGGACGTGAAGAGCCAGAT
>CAZZAQ010000414.1:0-2632 GCA_964652165.1 uncultured Bifidobacterium sp. | reverse complement strand
CGCGAACACGCCGCTCTCCTTCGCGCTTGAAGCCTACTTGACCAACGTGAACGAAGTCAGCGCCGCGGTGGAGGATTTCAAAGACACGTACGGCACCGACGACAAGGCAAAGCTCACGAAGCACCTGGCTACCCTCAACAAGCAGCCCGCCGCGACGTGGAAGGAGGGCCTCGAAGCGGCTGTTGTCGCCATCAAAGCCAACGAGGCGCTGATGGCCGGCAAGCGCGTGACGATAGGGAAGGAATTATTCGAGCTCGTCTGAGCTATTGAAGCGTTCACCGCTTGACGCGTCCAAATTGGCAGCTTTCAAACCCAGACCTCATCGACCCATGAAGCGAACGATTGTTCTCCTCAGCCTGACCCTCGCCCTGTCCCTCGCGCTGACCGCGGCGGAGACCGTCCGTTACGACTCGCAGCCCGGCGGAGGCAAGATTACACTTGAAGGCAAGTCCACTGCCGGCGTGTGGACCATGGAATGCGCGGCCATCGGCGGGTTCATCGTGGCCGACGCGGCCTTCCCGGACTCCATCGGGGGCAAGCCCAAGATCGAAGTTTCCGTACCGGTCCGCCAAATCAAGAGCGGCAAGAAAGCAATGGACGCCCGCATGTTGAGCGAGATGAACCAGCCGGTTCATCACAAGATCGAATACCGCGTGCTCGAATTGAAACCCAAGGGCGCTCCCGCCGGCGGGAAGGCCGAGTTCGACGCGACCGGCGCGCTCACGATCATTGGTGTCACCCGCACCAACACCATGGCCGTCACCATCACGCGCGTCGACAAGACCAAGCTCAAGGTCAACGGCACGACCACCGTGAAGATGACGGATCACGGCCTCAAGCCGCCCACCTTCGACGTTCCCGTTCTCGGCGGCCTCATGAAGACAGAGGACGCCGTAAAAATCACGTTCGAGTGGAGTCCCGAGGTGGAGAAGAAATAACGGCCATGACGGTTTGGCCTTGCCCCGCCCCGGACGGTATGGATCCTTACACCCGCTGGCACTCTTACTCCTACTCTCACTCTTACTCACCCTCGCCCTCGCTCTCGCTCTCGCTCTCGCTCTGATCACCCGGAGCATCTGGGTTTGTGAGTAAGAGTAAGAGTAGGAGTCGGAGTAGGAGTGCGAATAGGAGTGGAGTTTCGGTTTGACGCTTCCCGCGCGCCTCTCTACCGTCCGGTAGATCGATGGACAGCGCCGGCTCCAGAACGAAGCGCAAGCTGCTCCGCGTCGCGCTGAAGATCTTCGCCGACCGCGGGTACGCCGGCGCGTCCGTGCAGGCCATCGTGGACGCCGCCCGTGTCACCAAACCGACCCTCTACTACTACTTCGGAAGCAAGGCCGGCCTGTATCAGGCGCTGCTCGACTGGGCGAACGATGAGCGCTTGCGGCTGATGTGCGATGCCGCCGGGCGCTCCGCGTCCCTGCCCAGGCAACTGATCGAGGTCCTCGCGGCCATCTTCGATTTCATCGACGGCAACCGCGAACTGATGCGCCTGGCGTTTGCCACGCCGTTTGCGGCGCGCGGGGAAGTGCCGCGCGAGATCAATTATCTCAAGAAGGCCGGCCGCAACTTCGAGTTTTTCCACGGCCTCATCCGCCGCGGCCGTGAGCGAGGCGAGCTCAGTTCCCGGTTTTCCAGCCTTGAGCTGGCCACCGGCCTCTATGGCATGATGACCATTCGCGTGATGGCCTTTCTTGTGCGGCCGGAACGTCCGCCCACCCGGCGCGACGCGGAATCCGTCGTCCGGCTGTACCTGAGCGGCGCCGCCAGCCGGAAGCGTTGAGCCAAAATCGTGTTATGAATCACCTCCCAGTTCTCTTCTTTCTCGCCGCGATGCTGGCGCTCTGCGGCTGCAAAAAGCAGGCGCCTCCGGCCGCGGGCGGTTCATCGGGCGGGTTCGCCACTCCGGCTGTGCTCGCCGAAGCCCGTCGGGAGACCGTTTCCGAATCGCTCTCACTCGTCGGCACGCTGGCGGCCAACGAGATGGTCGAGATCAAATCCGAAACCGATGGCACTGTGGAAAAAATCCTCTTCGAGGAAGGCGCCGCCGTGAAAGGAGGCGACCTGCTGATTCAGCTCGACGAATCCAAGGCCGCTGCGGCCGTTGCCGAGGCCGAAGCCAACTTCAATCTCAGCCGCGTCACCCACGAGCGCGACCAGCAACTCTTCCAAAAGCAACTCGTTTCCCAGCAGGAGTTCGATCAGGCCGCCGCCGTGCTTCAAGCGAACCGCGCTTCGCTGGATCTGAAGAAACGCCTGTCGAAGGACTCCCGCATTTACGCCCCGTTCTCCGGCATCGCGGGCGGACGGGCCGTCAGCCCCGGCCAGGTCATCAGCCGGAACACGACGCTGACGTGGCTGGTCGATCTCGACACGGTGAAGGTGGAGGTTGGCGTGCCGGAGCGGTTCATTGGGCAGTTGAAAATGGGCCAGGCGGTCGAACTCGCCGTCGCGGCCTTCCCCGGCGAGAAGTTTCGGGGGGAACTGTATTTCATCGCGCCGCAAGTGGACCCGACCACGCGCACCGCATTGGTCAAAGCGAGGATTCCCAACGGCTCCCGGCGTCTGAAGCCCGGCATGTTCGCGAACCTCGACCTCACGCTCAAACTCAAGGACAACGCCGTTGTCATTC
>CAZZAQ010000413.1:0-4983 GCA_964652165.1 uncultured Bifidobacterium sp. | reverse complement strand
GGGCGCGTTGGGTTCGCGCCCTTTCGGCTCTAAAGGACTTGGCACCGCAAGGAAGGAGCAAAACTATGCGGCTAAAATTTAGATTCATGTGTGTGTTCCTCGCCTTCGCGAGTGTGGCGGTGCGTAGCTGGGCGGTCCAAGGAGTGAGTCTTTCTTTTCAGGGGAACGATGTAGTACTCCGCTGGCCCAGCCAGCCAAACCAGCGATTCATTGTCGGATACAGACCCGCTTTCGATCCAGCTACCCCTTGGACGCTCCTGGCAACCAGTGTTGCGGCATCGGCTGGCACTGAAACGACCTACGTTCATGCGGGCGCTTTTCAGGGAGGGGGCGGTCCGATGATGGCGTTGGCTCCCGCCGGTGGCGCGGACGGCCTTGTCGTGAGCGTGACTACAGAAGAGCGCGCGGCCAGAATTGCGGCAACGCGTGAAACGGCAAGTCGGGCACTCGCCTACCTGATAGCCCAGCTAGAGGCTGCCATCGCCAAGGCGGAGGCGATGACAGCGGAAAGGCTGGCTCTTCGCCAGGCCGGAATTCAGACGCTCGCGGAATCTCCAGCGCCTCAGGCAGACGGTCCTGCCGGTGAGGGGCCTAACGGTCCGAATGGGATGGGCGGCGGCATGGGATTCTACTTCGTAGCCGAATACAGCGAGGATTCGGATGCGGATGGTGTGGACAACGCGTGCGAACTTTACCTCGGCTTGAACGTGTTGAAGACGGACAGCGATAACGACGGCACCTCCGATGGGGATGAAGACAGCGACACGGACGGGTTCAACAACTTGACAGAATGCTTGCTGGGGACTGACCCGCTGCTGCCTGAGGACGGAGACGGTCAGCCGCTCCTCACTGGCGGTGTCTTCTCGGGGCAGGTCGATATCAGCTTCACGCCTTCCAGCTACGTCAATATTCTCGGCCCGTTCCTCGACGCCAATCGGGGAATTACCGCCGATAGTCTGGTAACCACGGAGCCAAGTCCGGGCCTCCTGCGGTTGCAGTGGCACAGCGTTTTCATTCAATTCGCTGGCTTTGCTCCGGCCGGGCCGGGGGGCGAAACTCCAACCTTCACGACTGAGGAGAGGAATCTGCTCCAAGCAGCCTTCGGCCACGGCACGGACATCGACGCGGGCATCATCAGCCAGCCGAATCAGGCGCTGATTGACCAGTTGCCCCGGGATCTTCTCGAACGGTACGAGACGCGTGCTGTTGATGCGTTGCGAAAAAACCTAGAGGCGATTCAAAAGGTAAACACAGGTCAGTACATACCGCCTACGGGCGATATTCCTCATTTCATCAGAACGCGAGTTCAACAGCTTCACACGCAGTTCACGCGTCTGCAGACAATCACCAAGTCGCTCGCGCAACGGTTCGGGCGGGCAGTCAACCGCATCCTGCCATTTGCGGGTGGAATTCTCATTCTGGCCAATGCTGAAAGTATCGCCGCTGATTTCCTGAGTGCGATGAACGACTACGCGGATGACATCGGCAATTTTGAAGACGAAACCGGAAGCGCTGCAATTCTCTCAGGCGAGTGCAATAATCTTGCTCCCGGAGCAGGCAACATCGTCCTGAATTACCTCTTGCGATGACCAAGCTCTTTTTGCTTTTCCGGGATGGGCGGCGCTTACGCGCCGCCCATCTGGAATTGCCGCGGGTAGATGCTCCCTTGTTGGTCAACGGACGGCGATTTACGCCTGCTGGGGATTTCATCCACTTGTGTCATCTCACCGACGAGCGAAAGCGCCTGATCGGCTTCGTGGTTGACGATTTGGAACGTGCCAACAGTTCTTCTGATTGGCGAGCCTGGTGGAGTTCTTTCGACAACCGCGACGTGTTGGAATTCTGGCAAGCGTACATCTTCCTCGCCGAACAAATGCCCGATAATTGGCATGATGACTGCGCGCTGCTCGTCGGCGGCGGATGGGTCTTCGCAGACGGTGCGGGAGATTACGTCTTGGCCATTCCCGACGACAACGGCTTTTGCTATCGTCCAGGCGAACCGACTGAGTTCTGGAAAGAGATCGGCTTTGAACTAAAACCGTTGAGCGTCGCGGTCGAAGGCAGTGAGTCGGCGGCTTGCTGATTACTTACCTTCCATCCGCGCTGTTTTCCTCAATTTGTAACTGGAATCCTCCCCGGGAGTCTCTAGTATGAGACCGGCATGAAGGCCCTGAGCGTTCAGACGGATGCGACACCCGGCGCGGCCGCCGGCGCAAGCTTCCGGCCTGTGCCCGCGCGGACCCACCCAACCCGAAGTCCCGCGGGCGACGCCCCATGACCACGCACGCCCGTTTGTGCCGGCAACTTTGACCAACGCGGGATGCCCCGCCGCCGGCCACGGTCGCATGAGCGAAGCACGCCATGCCGACCTGGCCCAGTGCGTGAGCCGCGTTCGTCGGCACGACGAGGCGGCGGCGCGGACATTGATGGATCGGCTGTTTCCGCTGGTGCTGAAGATTGTGCGGTCGCACCTGCCGTGGCGCACGAGCGAAGAAGACCTGGTGCAGACGGTGTTCATGAAAGTGTTCACGCACCTCGACCAGTACGAAGGCCGTGTGCCGGTGGAGCACTGGGTTTCGCGCATCGCGGTCAACACGTGCCTGAGCGCGCTCAAGGCCGAGAAGGCGCGCCCGGAGTTGCGTTGGGCCGATTTGTCCGAGGAAGGCCAGGCGGTCGTCGAAGGCCTGGCGAGCGGCACGGAAACCGACGGCGGAACCCGGGCCGTCGCGGCGCGGGATCTCGTGCAGGTACTGCTCGCGCGGCTCAGGCCGGCCGACCGGCTCGTGCTGACGTTGCTGCACCTGGAAGAGCGGTCCGTCGCCGAAGTGAAGGCGGTGACCGGTTGGAGCGAAGCGCTCGTCAAGGTGCGCGCCTTTCGCGCACGGCGCAAGCTACGAAAAATACTAGGCAAACTGGAACCAGACCATGAAAATTCATGAAGAACGCTTGACCCGATTGTTCAAAGCGGCGCGGTTGGCCCCGCCGGCACACGAACCGTCCGACCTGCCCGGCCCCCTAGAGTCGCGCATCCTGGCCCAGTGGCGTTCAGGCGCCGGCGAACCCCGCGGCGGCAACTTCGCGCCAGTCTTGCGATGGGCCTTGATGAGCGCCGCCGCCGTGATGCTGGTCAGCATCGCCTGGGCTTCCTACAGCCCGGCCGACGAACAAGCCACGGACGAAATCGTGGCCAATTACGAGCTGCGCGAAGAACTGATGCCATGATCACCGGCTTGAGCAATTGGAAGGTCGGCATCTACCTGGCGGCCATATTCGCCGCGGGCGGCATCTCAGGCTACTTCGTCGCCGGCAAGGTCGAGAAGCAGCAAGCCATCAAGGCGCTGGATACCAAACAGATTACGAAGGAAATCGCCGTTTCCTTCCGCGACCGGTGTCACGCCAGACTCAACCTGACGCCCGAGCAGGCGAAACGGATTGACGCCATCATTGAACGCTTTTCGGCCAGGATGAACGCCGCGCAGGAAGAAAACCGCACGTGCATCCGCCGAATCCGCGATGAGCGCAACCGCACGATCCTCGCCGAACTCGCACCCACCCAGAAGGAAGCCTTCGGGCAAATGGAGAAGGAACGCAAAGAGTTCTGGCGCAGCAAGGAGGGTGCACACGGCAAGAGTTCCGGCGCCGAGCGGGGTGACCGGGACAAAGCCGACCGAGGCGCCAACAATGGCGCCGTTTCCAACGGACTTGGCGTAACCGGCGCCGCTCCTGACGGTCTAGTACCTAATAAGCAATCCGCCCCACCATGAAAACCACCCTGGTCCTCTCACTCGCCGCGTTGATGTCGCTGCCCGCATGGGCGGCGGACTTGGCGGATGAAGTCAAAGCTGCCGCCAAAAAGCTCGCCGACAAGCCCAATTACTCCTGGTCCGTCAAAGTCGAATCCGCCCAGCAAGGCCAGGGCCGTGGCTTTGCACCCCCTTCCGGCAAAACTGAGAAGGACGGCTATACGCTGCTTACCTACACGCTGGGGGAACGCACCATGGAAGCCGTCCGCAAGGGCGACAAGGTCGCCGTCAAAACCGGTGAGGAATGGAAGAGCGCCGAGGAACTCGCGGCCGACACCGGTGACGGCGCACCCAACCGTCGAGGCTTCATGGGCCGCATGGTCCAGCAGGCCAAGCTGCCCGCCTCCGACGCCCAGGAACTGGCCGGCCGCGTGAAAGATTTGAAGAAGGAGGGCGACGCCTATTCCGCGACCCTGACCGCCGACGCCATCAAGCAGATGTTCACCTTCGGCGGCCGTCGCCCCGGCGGCGACGCCGGTGGCGCTGGCGGCCCTGACACTTCCGGCCTTAAAGGCACCGCCAAATTCTGGGTCAAGGATGGCGTGCTTTCCAAATACGAGACCCGCATTGAAGGGAAAATGACCTTCGGCCAGAACAACCGGGAACGGGAAATCAACCGCGCCACCGTCACCGAGATCCAGGAAGTCGGCTCGACAAAAATCGAGCTGCCGGCCGAAGCCAAAAAGAAACTCGGCGCGTGAGCCGCGGCGCCGCCGTGGCAAGGACTGAGCCATGAAAAAACTCCTGCTGAGAACTTCGCTGGTGCTGCTCTTCATCGGAGGCGCCTACGCCGCCTACGCCTGGTGGGCGCACAGCGACCTCGTCACCTTGAATGTCCGGAACATGGAAGTGCGCCAGGTCGTGAAGAAGATCGAGCGCCAGACCCGCGCATCGATCCTGGTCCACTCGAATGTCCAGGGCAAAGTCACCCTCGACGTGAAGCGGATGCCGCTGGAGGACGTGCTCGAGATTATCGGCGAGCAGACCTTCTCCCGCTGGTCGTCCTTGTATCCGCTCTATTCCAACGGCAAATCGTTGTCCCGGCTGGAAATGTCCCTGCGCGGCGAGCTTGATCCGGCGCAGAACGGCTGGACCAACCTCTTCAGCCGCTCCTTCGGCCGCGACGGCTTCCGGGGCGGGCCCGGCGGCTTCGGCGGCGGCCCTGGCGGCCCTGGCGGCT
>CAZZAQ010000412.1:1754-4984 GCA_964652165.1 uncultured Bifidobacterium sp. | reverse complement strand
ACGGCGCAGCGCGCCGTCCCTACCGTCCAAGCCATAGCAGTGTCAAGATGCGCCCCATGGACAGCCTCGTGCTCGAACACGTCACCCTCGAAGGGAAGCGCGAGACTGGCATGCGCAACTCCAGCCAGGGCCAGGTGGCGCACCTCCGGCGACCCGAGGGGGCGAACGGAACAAAGGCCGATGACAGCCCTTGCCGCGCCGCCGCGGAGGCTGGGCAAACGCCGCTTTCCCAGGCATACTGATCCCGCATGAAGAACAAGAAAATCACCAACGAACTGATTCTGGCCTACGCCATGGAATTGGAGACAGTGCAGAACTACATCGCCGCGTCGGTCAATCTCGACGGCGTGCGCTCGGAGGTCATCAAAAAGGCGCTGGCCGCCGATGTGACCACCGAGCTCATGCACGCCCAGCAACTGGCCGCGCGCATCAAGACCATCGGCGGCCAGGTACCCGGCTCGCTCGCGTTGCCGCGCGGTCAGAAGTATCTCCAGCCGCCGAGCGACACGACCGACGTGGTCACAGTCATCAAAGGCGTCATTGCCGCGGAGGAAGCCGCCATCGTTCAATACAACAAAATCATCGCGCTGTGCGACGGCGTGGATTACGTGACGCAGGACATGGTCATCCAAATTCTCGGTGGCGAGGAGGACCACCGGCGCGAGTTTGTGGGCTTCCTGAAGGAATACGAACGCGGGTGAACGCGCCACTCCGGGCGCGTGGGCCGGGTCTGCCTATCATCGCATGTGAACCCTGAAGCAGGTCTGGGCTTTCATGCGACAGAACTGGCGAATCGTCCCGCTGCGCGCTCCGGCCGCGACGGCGTCCAGAGGCGCCCTGCTCATGGAACTGGCCAAAGTCTTCCTTGCCTTCCGCCGCACAAGATGCTTAACGTCCACACGCCATGAAGCGCAATTGGCCAAACCGCCCCGCGCTAGGCCAAACCTGGCTTTGGCCGAATTCTTGTTAGGCCGCTCAACGCTCGAAACATTATGAGAAATTTTCCCGAAGAACTCATGCTCCTTGAGGAGGAGCACGCGGCGCTCAAGGCGCGCCATTTGGAACTTCAAAAACGATATGACACAGACGTATCGGATCTCAAAAAACGCAATGCGGAGCTTGAGCAGACGGTTGCTGACCTTACGAGCAACAAGGCGAAGAAAGACGCGGAGGCGTGGAACAGACGGGCGCATGAAATCAATTCTATTTACGATCCTAAGAATTTGTACAAGAACGACGGCAGTGGATAGTCCAAGCCGTTCAACGAGGCGCTGGAGCGAACCGACGGGGCCTTCTTCGGTTGGTTGGTCTTTCATGCTTTCGGAGGCTCCCGGTTTTCGCGCCGGTCGCGCAGCTTGGGTTCGTTAGGTGGCGTCACCCGCATGTCCATACATAACACCACACGAAGATGAAATACTTACCAGTCCTCCTCATTCTTTTTCTGTTCGGCTGCGCATCGATCGAAAAGAAGTACGAGAGGAGGAGCACTGCCGAACTCAAGCTGCGCCACGCCCAGTGTGTTCAGTTTTTGAATGCCGAAAAGAAGGAGTTTGAGTTCAAGTTTGGGCCACCTCTTGCGATGGCGATGATGGGCGACGGCGGCCGAGGCGACCGGATAAAGGAAAAGGAAGAACTTGAGAAGGAGTTGTTACGGCGTTATCAGGCCGGCGACAAGGATGCATACTTGCCTATCTTCCAGTGAGTACTAGAATTGCAACAGAGATGAGCACGCGTAAAAAGCACATGCCACTGCCTCACTGGGCAGTGGTAGGCAAAAGAGGAACCGGCTCAATGGCCGAGTATAGAGACGGTGAATTGGTCATTTGGCGTTCGGATTACCACGCCACTGCCGCCGGGGCCAAGGAAGCTGCTCGCAGATATTGCCAAGACGAGGGCCTCGAACCCCCAAAACATTTCAGGTACGATTTTGTTGAAAATCCGGCCCGCTTGAATAGACGATTACTGCCTGGCGATTGAGTTTGACGCACGGGTCGCCTAACAGCACGTTCAAGAATTTGAACGCGCTGTAGCGGCGCTCTGCGATCGCCGAGAAAGGCTAATGATTTTGGTCGGCCTACGGCGCTCACAGAGCGCCGCTACAGTTTTTGAACGGGCTCCTAATACGCCGCGGGAGAGTCGGCTCCGCTTCGACGCTTCAACGCTTCGACGCTTCAACCGTTCAACGCCTCCGCGCCTCCTCCCTCGCCCAGGCATCGGCCTCGAGAATCTGTTCCAACGTCGGATGAGCGACGACCTTGTGCCGATCCATCGTGCGGGCGACGATCCGGGTGATGTCCACGAAGGAGATCTGACGCTCGCAAAACGCGTCCACGGCGATTTCGTTGGCGGCATTGAGCACGGCGGGGAGCGTGCCGCCCACGTCCCCGGCCCGGCGGGCGAGGTCCAGCGAGGGAAAGCGCTCCAGGTCCGGCTCCTCGAAGTTCAGGCTGCCGATCTTCGCGAAGTTCGTCTGCACGCGGTCGCTGGCGGCGCGCTCGGGCCAGGTGAGCGCGTACTGAATGGGCAGGCACATGTCGGGCCTCGAGAGTTGCGCGAGGATCGAACCATCGACGAACTCGACCATCGAATGAACCACGCTCTGCGGATGGACCACGACAGCTACGCGGGACATCTCGATTTGGAACAGCCAGCGGGCTTCGATCATTTCGAGGCCCTTGTTGAAGAGCGTCGCGGAGTCGATTGTAATCTTCCGCCCCATGACCCACGACGGGTGCTTGAGGGCGCGCTCGACGGTGATCTCGGAAAACTTTTCCTTCGGCCAGGCGGCGCGGTCGCGGAACGGGCCGCCGCTGGCGGTCAGCCAAAGCTTGCGGACCGAGGACGGCGGTTTGCCCTCCAGGCATTGGAAAATCGCGGAGTGCTCGCTGTCCACGGCCAGCACGCGCCTGCCATGCTTCGCCGCTTCGCTCATCACGATCTCGCCGGCCATGACGAGGATTTCCTTCGAGGCAACGGCGATGTGCTTGCCGGCGCGCAGGGCGGCGAGCGCAGGCTGCAATCCGGCCGTGCCGACGATGGCGACGAGGACGATCTCGGCCTCGGGCATCGTCGCCAGCGTGGCAAGTCCCTCCGCGCCGGAGAGTACCTGGGTGGACTTGCCGAGGGCGTCTCGCAGCGCGGCGGCCTTCGCCGGGTCGCTGATGGAAACGGCCGCGGGACGATGCTGCCTGGCTTGTTCGATGAGCAAATCGACGTTGTTCCCCGCGGCG
>CAZZAQ010000412.1:0-1744 GCA_964652165.1 uncultured Bifidobacterium sp. | reverse complement strand
AGGCCGAGGATGCGAATCTTGCCCGGCAAGTCGTTAGCCACCTTAAGGGTGCTGGCGCCGATGGAGCCGGTGCTTCCGAGAAGAACGACGTTTCTCATGGGCGGAGAGCGGCAAAACGCGAATGAAGTGATGGAGTGATGGGAGATTGGAGTGTTGGAGTAATGGGGTGTTGCATTCCAATACTCCAACACTCCAACACTCCATTCCCCCCGGTTTTCGATCGGCTGGTCATCACGGATGCGTCAGCAAGTGCCGCAAGTATAAATACATGAGGGGCGCATTGAACAGCAGGCTGTCCAGCAAGTCGAGCACGCCGCCGATGCCGGGAAAGAACTTCCCGGAATCCTTCACGCCGGCTTCCCGCTTGAAGATGGATTCGATGAGGTCGCCGACCACGGCCGAGACGCTCAGGAGAATGCCAAGCACGATTGCATGGCCGGGCGTCATGCCGGCGAGCCGGGGGCCGGCCAGATGGGCGAACAGCACGCTGGCGCCGGTGGAGACCACGATGGCTCCGCCAAACCCCTCCCATGTCTTTGCGGGGCTGATCCGCGGAATCATCTTGTGGCGCCCGATCAGCGAGCCGACGGCGTAGGCGCCGGAGTCGCTAAACTTCGTGACGAGGATGAAGTACAGGACATAAAACTTCCCGTCCTCGTGGATTCCCGGGAAGAAATGAATCTTTTGCACGAAGTTCAGCAGCCACGGAACGTACATCAGGCCGAAGAGCGTCGTCGAGATGGCGAGGATGCCTTTGGTATTGCTCCGCGAGAGAAACTGCCGCAGGCACAAACCCAGCACGAACAGAATCAAAAAGCTCACCTCGAAGTCGTTCACGCGCGCCGGCGAGGACTTGCCCAACTCGGCCGCGAGACGGAAGAACGCCCACAACGGGAAGTTCCAGAGCATTGTTGACAAAGGTGTGTCCGGGTTGAGATAGAAGAACGTCCCCGCCATGAGCAGCACTCCACCGAGGATTCCCCATCGCTTGAAGCACACCATCCCCTCCTTCTCCACCAGCGCGTAAAACTCCTTCAGCCCCACCCCCGCCAGCACCACCATCAGCAGGAGCACGACGTAATCCTCGATAAACCGAATCCCTGAGAATAGGGCGCCGAGCACCACGCCCCACAAGAGGACCGTGCTCGACAACCGGCGGGCGAAGACTTTGGTCTTCGACACCGGAGGCGGTGTGGCGGGCAGGGCAGCAGGGGCAGGACCCGTGTCGGACATGGGCGAACAAGCTACCCATCGGCCCGTGCCCGTCGAGTCCGATTTCGCGCCGGCCAGGAATCCGATCGTCGCCGAAGCGATTCCGTCAACTCAGCCTTGTAAAAGTCCGCCGGATTTGGTGGAAACGGGGTGGTTACTTCCGCGGGAACAAGCGAATTCACCCCGCGCACGGATTTTTTTTGCGGACCCGGCGCAGCCGTTCCGGCCGGGGGGACGAATGGCGCACACGCCGAGCTATGTTCAACAACGCCTGGGACTGGGAAATCGCGAGCTTCTCTTTGCTCGTGCTCGCCTTCGGAGCGTGGGAGCGCCTCCGCCCCGCCCGCGTCGTGAATTACCTGGCTGACCTGAAGCTGGACCTCCTCTCCTTTACGCTGGCCGTCCTGATGAATCGGCTTTCGCGCCGCACGGTCGACGCCGCCGTGGATGCCATTTCCCCTGGCTTCGTGCTCGATTCGCTCGATTACATCCGCGCCTGGCCGAGTTGGGTGAAGATCGCGGCGGCGCTCGT
>CAZZAQ010000411.1:0-4988 GCA_964652165.1 uncultured Bifidobacterium sp. | reverse complement strand
GATCCGTGAAATCCGTCCTCGCCGCCCGGAGCGCCAGCGCGGGAGCGTGGCCGCGCTCGATGGAGGAACGTCTCGATTCGTCCCGCGCCAGGTTCCGAACGATCGCGTAGAGGAACGGGCGAACGCTTTCCCGGAGATGTTCGCGGGCGGAGGACATGAGACGGACGAACGCCTCCTGAACGAGGTCTTCGGCGCAGGCGGGGTCGCCGGTGAGGGAGCAGGCGTAGAGGTACAGCGGCCCGCTGTAGCGGCGGTAGAGTCCCAGCAGCGCCTCCAGATCGCCTGCCCGGAAGCGGCCGACCAGTTCGCCGTCGGACGACTCCGCCGAGGGTGCATTCGGCATCAATACCGCAATCATCCCACCTGGTACGGTTTGGGGGGGCGGATTCTTTTAAAGGCCGCCCCGATTTCGCGTCAATTCCATCCGAGGAAGCTGACCGGGATGAGATGAGTTGTCATGGCGTTCGGCCACGCGGGGTGGATCAGCCTGGACCGGCGGCGCGGGTCAAGGAACCCGGACTTTGGCGCATAGGAGCGTTCGTCCTGGGCCCCCTCTTTGTCTGGTTCTATCTGCACATAGCGGCGCGCCGTCATTAAATTCTTCTCGCGGAGAATCTCCGGGGTAGACTGGAGAAGAGCGATTGAATGGAGATCTTAGCTTGGTGCGACGGGTGACGTGGCGCAGAGCCCTTTCGGCGGAGGCGTAGGATGAAGACCTCATGCGGAACCCTCGTCCTGCTCGTTTCGGCTTGGGCGTGGGCGGGGGGGAGCCTCCGGGCCGATGATTGGCCGCAGTATCGCGGGCCGAATCGCGACGACGTTTCGGCCGAAAAAGGCCTGCTGCAACAATGGCCCGACTCGGGGCCCAAGCTGCTGTGGACCTACGCGAATGCGGGCCTCGGATACAGCGGGCCGGCCGTGGTCGGCTCGGATCAGAGCATTTACAATCGCTTCAAGCCGCAGGTCGAATCGCTCTTCCACACGCAGGCCCGGCTCTGCAACCGCTTTCTCAAGGAGGCCGAGGAACTCCTCAAGAAGCTGCGGCCGGAGGACGGTTCGAATCCGCCCGAGGAGGGCAATCTCGCGCAGGAAATCGGCCTGCTTCTCTATCGTTGCAAGCTCGGCATGCCCCGCGCCGAGGGCTTGATGCGCCTGCTCGAAGTCCCGGAAAACCAGAAGCTGATGAACAAGGCGGAGCTGCAGCTTCACGCCGACCAGTCGAAGAAGGAGCTTTACGCTCAGAAGGAGGATCTCTTCTTCGCGATGGTTTTATTTTTTAACGATGCGGCCCCCACCGAGAAAGGCCGCGAGTTCCTCAGCCCGAAGGATCCCGACGCCTTTATGCTGCCGGACCTCGCCTCGAAGTTCCACGAAATCGACACCGGCCCGGAACCCGACGCGCACAAGCGGCTGGAGATGAAAACCAAGCTCCAGCAGGAACTGGAAGCCAAGGCGCAGACCATCCACACCATTTCGCAGCTCCTCAAAGCATACACGCTTTACCAGAAGGACGTGCAGTACGTCGTTCAGGAGAACAAGGTCATCATCGTGGACGAAAACACCGGCCGCCTTATGACCGGCCGGCGCTGGAGCGACGGTCTTCATCAGGCGGTCGAGGCGAAGGAAGGCGTCGAGGTCGAGCGTGAAACGCAGACCTACGCGACGATCACCATCCAGAATTACTTCCGCCTCTACCACAAGCTCTCCGGCATGACCGGCACCGCCGAGACCGAGGCGCAGGAGTTTTTCGACATCTACAAGCTGGGCATGTTGGTCATCCCGACCAACAAGCCGTGCATCCGCCAGGACGCCCACGACACGGTCTACAAAACCAAGCGCGAGAAATACCACGCGGTCGTGAATGAGATTTCGACGATCCACTCCCAGGGCCGGCCCATCCTCGTCGGCACCATCTCGGTCGAAGTCAGCGAGCTTCTTTCCAAAATGTTGACGAAGGCCGGCGTCGTTCACTCGGTGCTCAATGCGAAATTCCATCAGCAGGAAGCCGAGATCGTCTCCCGCGCCGGCCAGCGCGGCTCGGTAACCATCGCCACGAACATGGCCGGCCGCGGCACCGACATCAAACTCGGCCCCGGCATCGCCGAACTGGGCGGGCTGCACGTGCTGGCCACCGAACGCCACGAAGCCCGCCGCATCGACCGCCAGTTGCGCGGCCGGTGCGCCCGCCAGGGCGACCCCGGCTCCTCGCACTTTTTCATCGGCCTCGAGGACGACCTCATGCGCCTGTTCGGCGCCGGCAACATTGTGAAGTACATGGAAAAGATGGGCCTTGAGGAAGGCCAGGAGCTGGAGCATCCCTTGCTCAACCGCTCCATCGGGCAGGCCCAGCAACGCGTCGAGCAGCACAATTACCAGATGCGCAAGCGCACGCTGGAATACGACGACGTGATGAACAAGCAGCGCGAAGTCCTCTACGGCTTCCGCAATGAAATCATTCACGGCGAAGACGTGCGCGACCGCCTGATGGACGTGATGGAGGAAGTGGTCCTGACCAAGGTGCAGGAGTTCACCTCGGCCGACGACTCCCACGAGTGGAACCTCCGCGGCCTGGCCGACTGGGTGAACCTGAACTTCCCCATTGGCATGCCCGAGGAGGAAATCGTGAAGGCCGCCAAGGCCGGCCGGGACGAGCCGGTGGCCGGGTCCCTCTTCGGCGGACTGACGGCGCAGCAATTTTCAGTCTGCAATTTCATCGCCACGAAGGTGCGCGAAGCCTACGAGTTGAAGATCAGTTGCGAGAACCCGGAGGCCCTCAAGTCCGTCGAGCGGCTGACCGTCCTCGACGCCATCGACAAGCTGTGGCGCGAGCACCTCTACGAGATGGACAGCCTGCGCACCAGCATCGGCTTGCGCGCCCACGGCCAGCGCGACCCGCTCATCGAATACAAGGCCGAGGCGTTCAAGATTTTCGACGAGTTGATGGTCAACATCAAATCCGAGATCTGCCACAACATCTTCCAAAGTTTCTCGCGCCTGATTGCGTTCGAGAATTTCCTGCGCAACGTCCCGCAACAAACCTTGCACCAGACGACGACCGCGTTTGGCGGCAGCGGCGCCACGAGCACCGGCAGTTCCACGGCGTCCGAGCCCAAGCCCAGCGACGTGGTCAGCGAAGCCGCCGCCGCCGTGGAAAAAGCCAGGCCCGTCCGCACCGGCCCGAAGGTGGGCCGCAACGATCCATGCCCCTGCCGCAGCGGAAAGAAATACAAGCAGTGCTGCGGAAAGTAGGGCAGGCTCCCAGCCGGCCTCCATTCAAAGAAGAGCATGAAAGCACACGCAATCCACTTCGTGAAAAGCGCAGCCGTCGTTGACCCGCACACGCTGAAGTTGCGGTTTAAAGACGAAACCGAGCAGGTCATCAACTTCGAGCCGGTGTTGCGCGGACAGCTTTACGGCCCGTTGCGTGATCTGAAGCTTTTCAATCAGGTGCGAATTGATCCCGAAGTTCGCACCACCGTGTGGCCGAACGGGGTGGACTTCGATCCCGCAACGTTGCACGATTGGCCGACCCACGGACCCAAGCTGATTGAGTTGGCGGGCAGTTGGGAGCTTTGCCCGGCCTGATAATACCGCCGCAACGATCCGTGCCCCTGCGGCAGCGGGAAGAAATTCAAGCAGTGCTGCGGAAAGTAGCGCTTTCGCAGAAGCCGGAACCGCCGACTGCGCTCCCAAAATATTTCTCGCATCGCCGGGCCGGGCGTTTATGATGGCCCCCGTCTGAGGCAAACCCGCTCCGGCAAACATCGGCAGGCTTGGCTCTTGGACGCTTGGAGACTATGCGCCGGGAACGGCATGTGGAGTCGGGGTTAGATCGAAGCGGAGACAGGTTGTTTCGCACTCAGCTTCCCTCAAGGGGAAGGTCTATCTTTCGATCCGGCCAACTCACGGCGATACGCAATCATCTTGTTTCGCTTCACCAGAGACATATCCGGCTGCCACGAAACCATGTCGCCGTTCGCCGGAATGATGTCTGGCTTCGCGGGAATGAAGTCGGGTTTCGCGGAAACGATGTCCGGCTGGGCGGGAATGATATCCAGCTTCGCGGAAACGATGTCGGGCTTAGTGGGAATGATGTCCGGCTGCCGACAGGCCTTATTTTCAACAACTTACGCAAAAACCACCTCTTGCAGCCAATTCCGCACTTCAACGGCGCTCTGCCGAGACGCCGCTACGTTCCGCACCCCGCACTCCGCACTCCGCACTTAACCACCCCTCAACCCTCAACCATAAACTGACTATGCCCGACCCCACCCCAACTCCACCCCCAGCGCCCGCGCCCGCGCCCAAAGGCAGCCGTTCCTCCCTCAATCAGGACTGGATCAACTCACTCAACAACGCCGGGCAGATCGTTGCCGCCGCGCAAAAAGCCGAATACGCCCCGGTGTTTGCCTCCGGCGGCATCACTGCCGGCAAACTTACCGCCCTGGCCACCGACATTGCGGCGGCACATGCCCTGGCTGGCGACGCCACCCAAATGACCACCAGCAAACAAGGCGTCACCGGCAACGAAGCCGGCTTGATGAACAAACTCGTTGAGCTGATAAAAGAAGTGCAGCAACGCGCCCGGCAAAAATATGCCGCCGACAATCCCATCGCCCTCAAAGATTACGCGATCGGCGACAAATGGCATGACAGCCGCGCCATCCTCGAACAGACCGCCTACAACATCATCAGCAAACTGAACAACGACACCTTGCCCGGCCTGGATGCCGCCAAAGTCACCGCCATCCAAGACGCCCTTAACAACTACAAAAGCGTCCAGACCGATCAAGTGGGCGGACAAGCCGACGCCACCACCGCCCGCGCGACCCTGGAAGCCGCCGTCAAAGGCATCATTGCCCGCCGCCGCGAGATTCAATTTGCCGCCGACGCCCAATGGCCCGCCAGCAACCCGGCCAACGCCGGCATCCGCCGCGAATTCAGACTCTCGCCCGACAAGGCGATGAAATGATAATGGCTTGCTCGGA
>CAZZAQ010000410.1:0-4999 GCA_964652165.1 uncultured Bifidobacterium sp. | reverse complement strand
CGTCGGCCTGCGCCCGCAACGCCCCGGCCTGCGCCGGACGGACAGCGCTTCCTCTTCGTGGTGGACATTTCCTCGGCCATGCGCGCCACCGACGCGGCCAACCGGCAGGCGCTGTTCGACATGCTCTTCACTGGCCTCGACGGGCAGATGCGCTCGGGCGACACGTTCGGGCTTTGGTTCTACAACGAAAAGCTGCACGCCGGAACGTTCCCGATGCAAATCTGGGACGAGAAGGATCCCCTCCCCCTGGCGACGAAGTATCTGCGCGAGCAACTGTATGCCGGCAGGTCGCGCCCCGACGTGCTCATGCCGCGCGTGCTCAACCTCATCAAGAACGTCCGCGACGTGAACGTGCTGGTGATTTCCCACGGCAAGCCGGCGCTCGAAGGCACGCCGTTCGACACGAACATCACAGCGATCGTCCGGCGCAAGCGCAGCGAGCGCGAGACGGCCCAGAAGCCGTTTATCACCGCGCTGGCCGCCCGCGGCGGGACAATCGTCGGCGGCGCGGTGGTCATCGCCGGCGAAGCCATCCCTCTCCCCGAGCGTCCGGCGACCGTGCTTGCCGCCAAAAGAACGAATAGCCTCGCCCAGCCCACAAACGCAACGGCGACCCTGAATTCAGTTCCCAGTTCTTCGGGCCAAGCCGCTAGCTCGGAACCCGGAACCCGGAACCCGGAACCTCCACCGCAGACGTCCGTCTCGCTGACGCCCCAGACCGCGCCACCGCCAAAGCCGAGAGTCCTCCAGTTCGTCACGCGCACGAACGCTGTCGCGACAAACCTTGCGACCGCTCCTGCGTCAGCTCCGGAAAAACCAACTTCGAGTCCCGAGTTCTCAAAACCCAGTTCCGAGTTCCGAGTTCCGAGTTCCGAGTTGTTGAGGACCGGCATTGAACCCGATATCCTGAACCCGGATCTCGGAACCGCGATTGCGATCTCGGAACCCGGAACTCGGAATCCGGAACCGCGACAGCAAACGACCGCTGACGCCGCGCCGGCCATCCCGGTCCCGGCGACTGTGGCGAGCCTTGCTGAATCGCTGGATTCAAAGCCTGTTCCAGTGGCCGCGCGCAGTCCCGCAGCGAACGCTCCATCCGGAACGGCGGCGTTGGTGGTAGCGCCGACGCCGGGTCCGAGCGCGGCGCTTCTATTGACGATAGGAGTCGTCCTCCTCGCGGCGTGCCTGGGGCTGCTGCTGCTCGTGCTTCGCAAACTGCGTCCGCGGCGCGAGGGCAGTTTCATCACCCAATCGATGGAGTCGCGGTGACGCGGACCGCGGGTCTCGCGACCCGCAGCGGCCTGGCCGAGACCCGCGCACTCGAACTGTTTCGATGCCCCGCGCCATGCGCACGCGCTGCAAGTCAGAAGACTCGCGATCCGATGGGTGCCGAGATGACTCCCCTTAGCACTACAGCGACAGTTTCATGAGCACACTTCGAGAAGTGTGCTCATGCGCAAAGACCCAGGTAGCCCTCCAGAATCAAACACTGCCGAATTTGCGGAAGCGTCGCCGTAGTGTTAGTCAGAACAAATCCAGCCCCTTCAAGGTGAACTTCACCCGCTCGCGCTTCTGATCCTCCGGGAAGCGCACCACGACCGACAGTGTCCCCGCTGCGGCGGCTTCGCCGTCCTCGGAGTAGGAATACGACTGGAGATGGAACTTCCGGGTCGAGACTTTATCTTTCGTCGTGAAGCCGCGCTCCGAAGAGTTCCCCATGAAGCGCTGGTCGGAGTCCCCGACTCGGGTCGTCACTTCGATCTGGCGGATGGACGGCGGACCTTTGAGTTCCCCCTCAATGGTCGTCTGGCTTTGCTTCCGGGTGATCTTGCGAAGGACCATTTTCGCGCCCGCCAGCACGGACGCCAGATCGATCTCGTTGGTCGTCGCCGCGGAGACGTTCGGCACCGTCAGCTCCTTCCAGTTGCCGGCCGTGGCGGCGATGGCTTCGGCGTCGAGTTGTTCGATGCTTTGGGCATCGGATGCCGGCAGGGGCAGGCGCAATTGAATCCGCGTCGAGTTCCCCGGGACCTGGAGGCCCCCGGCCAATTCGACGGTTGACGTGAAGGATGATTCGTCGGCCGCTCCGGCCGCGATCGGCCGGCCCTTGTCGTCCACCGCCTTGAGCACGCGCACGCCGCTGACGGATTGGAGCGTGCGGCCTTTCGGCGCAAAGAGCTTCGCTAGCACGACAGCGCCGGTGGATTGATAGCCCAGCGCCCCCTGGGTCTCTTTCCGGTATTTCGCCCCTTCCGGGAAATAGTGGACCGTGGTGATGGTGACGCTGAGCGCTTCCGCGGTGAAGCCGGGGCCGGCGTCCGTGACCGGCAACTCCGGATCACCGCGTCCGCCGCGGCCGGCCTGGAGCTGAAGCACTTTCGATTCGAGCGGAGCGTCGAGCTTGAGGCCGCCAAGTTCGGCCGTGATGACGGTCGGCGCGTCGTAAAGTTTCACCGCCGGCCCGAGCGTTTCCTCCTTCTTCGCGTCAAAGGCAATCCAGGTCGCGTTCCCCTCGGTGTTCGGCAGGCCGCTGCTCAACACTTTGCCGGGGAAGACAAACCTCAGTTCGGCGCTCATGCCCGCCGACTTCCAGTACTGTCGGGCGTTCTTCACCCAGCGGGCGTTGCCGGATTGCGGTGTCATCGTGACGCGCAAGTTCGAGTTGGTGTCCTTGTCCAAGCGCAGGTTCTCGAACGACAGGCCGGACTGGCCCCACAGCGTCCAGGAGTTGCGGAGGAATTCCTCCAGAGTGGCGTAGGCCACGGTCGTCACAGTCCGCACGGTGTTGCTCTTGATGTCGATGGACTCGAGCTTCGTTTCGGCCGTCCGATAGTTCTGCTCGTAAGAGTGCTCGGTCAATTCGCGATAATTCTTCGCGAGTTCCTCGTCGGTGTAGGGCTTGGGGTCCTTTTCCACCGGCGGTGTCTTGGGGATGCCGTCGTCATCGTCGTCGGCCTCGGCCATTTTCTTTCTGCGTTCGTTTATCCGGACGTGCTGCTCGACCTGCGCGCGGGTCAGAGTGCCCTCGTTGCGGATGACGGAGCTTCCGTCCGCCTGGAGGGTCCAGGTAATCCGAAACTCGTTGGCCGTCGCGGGCCGCGCCAGCCCGGCCGCCAGCAGCGCGACCGCAATCCGACCGACCCATGATGAAAGGTGGACGAAAGCTCCGCACGCGGCGGAGCGCCGAGCTCCTGCTCGGTTTCCCTTGAGCGTAGCTGCGACCGTGAGGTCGCGGGCTGGCTCCGCAAGCGGGAACGAAATCGATGCCGACGTCCAACCTCCTGCGTTACTTTCCCGCGACCTGACGGTCGCAGCTACGCCAACGTCGGTCCAGCTCTCTCGTTTTCTTGTCTTCTCGTTTTCTCGTTTTCCGCGTTGATCAGTCATCATAGTTTGCCCTTTCTACCGCGCCCGCAACGGCACTTTCTCAACCAGGAACGGCACGTCCACACTCGCGCCGACGCCGTTGACCACCAGCGCCAGCGAAAGCGGCGCCGCCGGCCGCCCCGCGACCATCAGCACGAACGAACCCTCTTCGCCGAAGCCCTGCTTCTGGAACATCGTGGGCCACGGCCGGCCAACCGCGTCGTACACCTGCCCGTCCGTCACGGACACCTTGCTGCCACCGGCCTGAATCATCAGCGTCGTAATCGGGCCTTGCGCCACCCCCATCGTCAGGCTCAGGGAGAGGCCCGTCTCCGGCAGCGCCGGGTCGCTGATCGATTTCCCCGTTGGGTCGAAGTCAACATCCGCCTCGTGCGTCATCACGCGAATCCACTTTTCCGGAATGGCGTTCGAGAGCTTCAACACCTGCGCCCCGCCGAAGTAGTGGAGCGGGATGGACCCCTTGACGCGGGTAATCTCGCGCGCCTTCCAGTCCGGCGGCTGGAAGCTCAACGTGACCGTGTGCCGCGCTTCGGCCCTGGCTGCGTCGCCGCCCCCTTCCTCGTCTTCCTCGGCATCGCCCGAGAAATGGCGCCCGCCTCCGAACGAGCGCGCCATCCGCGAGGCCTCGTCGTTCTCCTCGAACTTCAGATTGTTTCCCTTCTCATCGACCACCTCGTCCAGCTTCGCCTCTCCCCATTTCTGCGGCGTGAACGCGCGCGGCAACACGACGGTCCCGACGAGCCGCGCCTGGTTTTGCGGCGCCCCGCCCTCGCCGCTCAGATCGATGGAACGGGTCACCTGGAGCGCCAACGGCACGAATTTCGCCGACGCGGCGATCCGGTTCGTGTCCGGCGCCGGGATCTTGTCGCCGACGGCCCCGGCGGGCGCGTCCTTGAACGGCAGCAGGCTCAATCGCGCTGGCGTCACCGGCGAAAACTTCACGCCCTCGGCGCTGCAAGACGCCTCCAGCACCGCGCCCGCCTGCTGCGCGAACTCGGCCGCGTTCGTCTGCTTGGCGCGATCCATCGTCCAGGTGACCGTTTTGCCTTCGCGCGTCCCACCCGCGTTGGCGGAGGAGACCGCGTTTGGGAGCGTCACGCGAAACTCCGTACGCATCTCGTGTTTCTTTTTGGCGAGCTCCTCCATCGACGCCATCATGCCGCCGAACATGCCGCTGTCGTCCTTCATCTCCGCGAGCCAGGCCGCCGCTTCGATGCCGGTGACCGCCTTGAGCGAGAGCGCGCCGTTCGTCACCGCGAGCGTCAGTCCGTGCGCCTTGGCGTAGGGACTGGCCAGCAAGCCGTTGACGTCTTTGAACTCCGCCGTGATGACCAGGGTCGAGCCGACGTCCTCCGCCCGGTCCTCCTTGGCGGTTATCTTGAAGTCCTTCGCCGGAAACCACCGCTTCGCTTCGGTCTCGCTGGTCGGCGGATAAGTCACCGTCCCTTCGCTTTCGCCCAGGCCCATGCCCATGCCGAATCCCTGGAGTGTCTCGGACGGGATGAGCAGGCGCGTCTCAAGGCGCACAGCGCCGGAGCCGTCGGCGTTGATCGTCAGTTCGTCCTTCGTCTTGAAGCAGCCGCAGAGCGCGGCGGCCAGCACGAGCATCCAT
>CAZZAQ010000409.1:0-5009 GCA_964652165.1 uncultured Bifidobacterium sp. | reverse complement strand
GAACGACCAAGTCGTGTTCCTCCACAAAATCGTCGAAGGCGGCGCGGACAAGAGCTACGGTATCCAGGTCGCGCGCCTGGCCGGCGTGCCGAAGGCCGTCGTCGAGCGCGCCAAGGAAATCCTCCGCAACCTCGAAGAGAGCGAACTCACCCCCGAAGGGGCCGTGCGCCAGACCCCGCGCCGCCAGCGCGACCGTGAGAAACTGCAGCAACTCGCCCCGCCGCCGCAGATGGATTTGTTCGCGCAGTAGTGAGCCTTGGGCGCACGAAAGTATTGCCCTCGCGACAGACGCAAACACTTGGCACCGGCTGCTCCAGCGGCTAAACTCCCGCCGTGAGCACGACTGCCGTTCACATCATTCAACTGGTCAAAAGCCTTCCTCCGGCGGAACAGCAGGCCGTCACGGCCGCGCTGGCGGGACTGGCGCCGGGTGTGGAGCGCGGATCGCCCGCTGGCCCGGCGCTGACTCAGGCTGACTACGAGGGCCTGCCGGATGACGACCCTTTCTTCAAGGTGTTGGAGGAGATCGAGCGGGAACGCCACGTCCACGCGGGCCGTCCGGCCCCGGACCTCGATTGAGCCGTGTTCCTGCTCGACACGAACGTCCTCAGCGAAATGGTGCGCCGCCAGCCGCACCCCAGGGTGTCTGCGCGATTCGAAGCCGCAGCCGACCACGAGTTGTTCACTTCCGCTGTCTGCGTCGAGGAAATCCGCTTTGGCTGCCGGTTGGTGCCGCACGGCGAGGACAACTGGCGCAAGGTCCACGCGAAAGTCCTGTGCCGCGTGACCGTATTGGACTTCGACCTGTTCATCCTCGCGGACAAGAACCTCCGGCGAAGGCGGCGTAAGGGCCTGTTTGAAAACTCGACCGAAGCGGGCGTGAGGGCGCACGGCTCGCAAGTTCCCTGGATGCCGCGCGACTTCAACCAGTCAAGCATGGGTCTATCTAATTCCTCGTGGCGAGGCTCCCGTCATTCCCCTGTAAAGCTGCACGCGGCCTTCCCCATTCCCGACGAGGATGTCCTTGATTTGATCACCGTTGATGTCCACCACCACCGGGCAGGCACGCGCGCCCACCGACAGTTCGCTCCCCAGCGTGTTGGTCATCGGCGCGGCAGTGCCGAAGCTCGGCGCCGCGTCCGTGCCTTGGTTCAAGAACAACTGCAATCGCCCGGTGTTGTCGCCCACCACCAGGTCTTTCCGGCCATCCGCGTCCCAATCCAGCACGGCCGCCGGGGCGGCGTTCGAGCTTACTGAACAGGCGATCAAGGACGGCGCGGCGTCATACGCCGGGTAAGCCTCCAGCTTTATGTTTAGGAAGACATAGACATTGCCGTCCGCGCCGCCCACCAGCAGGTCTTTTTTCCCGTCGTTGTTCCAGTCCACAAAGCTCGGCACCGCGTTGCTGGCGGGAATGACGGCGATGGTCGCGTCGTAAGGGGAGCCGCCGTAGCTGGGCGCCGTGCGCGTGCCCTGGTTGTAGAACAGCCTGACACTGCCGTCCGCATAGCCCACCACCAGGTCATCCTTTTCATCAGTGTAGAAGTCTATCAGCACCGGCGCCGCGTTGGACGCCACGGCGGAAAGCAGCGGCACCGCATTGCTGAACATCGGAGCGTGGTCGGAACCGATGTTCCTGAATCCATACACGGCGCCATCGGCCGCGCCCACCACCAAGTCGTGCCGGCCATCCTTGTCGTAGTCCGCCAGGCTGGACGTGGCGTTTTCACCCACGTCAATTGCGACGCCCAAGGTCTCCACCACGAGGTTGGTTCCAAACGCGGGCACCCGGACCGGATGCAGCGATGCCTGGACCACGATGGTTTGCGCCGCGGCGAGATGCACATACTCACTGTGCCACTCGTAGCCCGGCAGGTACACGCGGACCAAATGATAGCCTTCGCTGAGACTGATCATCGACACCGGACTGCGACCCCGAGGCTCTCCGAGATAGGACGGACTCCCATTGAGGAACACTTGGGGAGACATGATTCCGACATCTTGGTCCGAGGCAACCTGTATATGCCCGCCCTTGGGCCGGGTGCCGGAATTGAACGTGAGATTATCCATGCCGAATCTGTCGGGGGAGCTGTTAATTGTCATGCTCTTGAAGACGTATGCATTGGTGATGAATTCAACGTATTGTTGATTGGTCTTTGGAATGTTCTGAAACAAAGCAAGTTGATTGCCTGTGCCGTTTGGGCCATCATATAGCCGTATCTTGGGATACGCGGTGGTCGGGCCAGCTTGGCCAGAGGAACACCAGAAATGGACTTGAGAAGCCGGCTTGGTGAAGTTGATGATACAAATGTTCGTGAAGTTGTTTCCGCAAGGGTTGACTCCAATCATCGCCAACTGGAAAGGCGTGAAGAACGGCCAGTTCAAACACTCTGGACAAAACGGGTCACTTTGGTAAAGAACATAGGATGGATTCAGCACAGGCTCAAAGCAGGGGGTAAGCGAGTCAGGGTGAAGCGAACCGACGCGGCTGGGAACAAAGTAGGCACCATAAGCCAGGTAGTGGTTGGAAAGCACAAGCCACGGAGCGACCGGAGATGCGAGGTCTCGTATGTCCTCGAAATCCAGCCGCACCCAGTAATTGGAGGTGAGGTCCACGACCTGGTAGAACCGGCGCGGTTGATCGGCGCGGTCGCGGAACAGCAGCATCGAGTCGTTGGTGCCCACTTCCAGCGGGAACGGATTCAGCAGTTCCCACGAGTTGCCCAGATCGCTGCAGGCCAGCACGTCGTAGGCGTGGTTCGTGGCCCCTTGCCAGCGGAGGACAATCTGATTGCTGGGGGCCGCCGCCTCGTATTCGATCCGGCACACCACCGAGGTTTGGGCCGCGGCCGTCGCCAGGGAAAGCGCCCAAAAGAGCGGCACAAACCGACTACAATTTCCGAGCCTGGGCAACACGGCTGACATGAGGATCGAATGTCTGTACTCTGCAAACGCTAGCCAGTCAAGCTCATACGGCGGATGGGGGCGGGGAAGCCCGTCCTGATCTCACGCTCTCGGTCGTCGGCAGGATTAGGCAACGATCTGCCGAAACACGGCCGCAGAGTTTCCTTGACCTTCGCCCGGTCCGCAGGCTGATGCACACCCAACTTTCGCGCCACAGCGATTTTCGCGATGGTCGCGAGCTTCTCAATGCGAACCGTCGAGGGCCGCTTCAAGCCCGTGGCTCTCCAGTCCGAAAGAACTACGTCGGTTGCGACACGTGCCGGATGAGTGGTGACCGGGACGACCAACAAATCGGCGTCACCGAAATCATGGACTACGAGCACCGGACGGCGTTTGCTTCCCTGGCCATCGGAAAAGACCAGGAACGCCAACAGCATCTCCCCTGACGCAAAAACGGGTTCGGCCATCAATCCTGGTCGTAGATGGCGTCGCCCGACGCGAATTGGGCTGCCAACTGTTCAGCCGAAAACCGTGCCCACTCGCCCGCCTCGCCGCGTTCGGCCTGGCGCGCCAGCAAATAATCCACGTAATGAAGGGCCTCCTGCTGAAGCTCGGCCGGCAGCGCGCTGGCCTTTCGAACAATCAACTCAACCGTGCTCATGCAGACCACGATGCCCGATCGGAAGCCCCGATGCAAGCCGGCAGAAGGAGGACTCTTCAAGACCAAACCCGGCGCGCAGCGAGACGTCTTAGCGCATCGACGCCCCAAGCGGCGCATCGGCAGGCGCAAAACCGAGCTTCCAGGCCGTGTCCGCATCGTAGCTCCAGTAGTCACACGAGATTTCCTTCCCCGCCGCAATGTCGCGCAGCGCCACGGTCGTCGCGGAAGGTTTGGCGTTGGCGGACGCGCCGGTGTTCGGCGTCGCCGAATGATTGATGAAACACGCATGGTCGCCGCTGAGGATGACGTGACCGTCCACCTTGCTCACGAAGCAGAACCAGCGGGTGTGCTCGCGGGCGAGCGCGGGCAGTGCCGCGAATTGCTCGAGCGAGAAATCGTGATCGAACCCCGGCTCGAAGCGCCACACCGGTGTCCCCTTCGCCACCGGATCGAGTGCGAACAACCCCATCCCGTGAATCCCGCTCGGCGCCACGCGCGTGCGAATCAACATCATGCGATCAGCGTGAGCGCTCGGCCGCCGCCCGGTCAACCCGCTTCGCCGCCCGTGAGCTTCCTTCCCGCCGGCGGTCAAACCCGTCTACATGTCTGACGCCATCCATCCCAACGACGAGGGCTACAAACGCTTCGCCGAGCGCCTGGAAAAGGTGCTGCGTCCACTGCTCCCCCGGCTGACGGGCGACGCCCCCGCGCGCTGACCCGACTTCCTTTGCCACGCCGACCCTATCTGTTAGCGTCGACGCCGCTATGGCATTCGATTCCTTCGGTGACTTCGTGCTCGCCCTCGACCGCGCTGGTGAACTCATCCGTATCTCCCAACCCGTGGCCACGGAGTTGGAAATCACCGAACTGGCTGACCGCGAGATGAAGAAGCCCGGCGGCGGCAAGGCGTTGCTCATCGAGAAGCCAACCGTGAACGGCGCAGTGTCTCCATTTCCCGTTGCCATCAACACGATGGGTTCGTGGAAACGCATGGCGATAAGCCTGTGCGCCGAAACCGTCGATGCGGTCGCCGCCGAACTCGGCTCGCTCATGAAAGCCAAACCGCCGATGAGCTTTCGGGAAGGCATCAAGCTGCTCGGCACCGCGCTGGACTTGAGGCATGCCAAACCCAAGCTCGTCAAAGGCGGACCGTGCAAGGAAGTGATCCACAAGTTCGACTCTCCGCCCACACGCACCGAGCCGTGGCCGAAAGCGCCACTGATTACTGACACACTGATTACTGATCACTCGTCCGCGAAAAGTAATCAGTATTCAGTAATCAGTAATCAGCCTCCGACCCTCCTCACCCTCCCCATCCAAAAATGCTGGCCCCTCGACGGCGGCCGTTTCATCACCCTCCCCTGCGTCGTCACCCAGGATCCCGACACCGGCGAGCGCAACGTCGGCATGTATCGCATCCAGATTTATGACGACCACACCACCG
>CAZZAQ010000408.1:0-5022 GCA_964652165.1 uncultured Bifidobacterium sp. | reverse complement strand
CGATCAGCACCTCGACCGCTTCGCAGGCGCTCAAGACTTCGAGGGTGACCGAGGCCGTGGCCGAGCATTTGCCATCGTCGACCATGAGCATCACGGTGTAGACGCCCAGCCCGAAGCAGTTGGTGACGATCGACCCGACGCCAATCGGCTCTTTGGCGCCGTCACCGTCCAGATCGGCCAGCCACAGGTAGGTCAGCGGGTCGTGGTCGGCATCGGAGGACATCGAGCCGTCCAGCACCACGCAGGCGTCGATGTTGTTGGCTGAGATGACGATGGTGCCGCTG
The DNA here is from genome assembly GCA_964652165.1 of uncultured Bifidobacterium sp. GTDB lineage: Bacteria > Verrucomicrobiota > Verrucomicrobiia > Limisphaerales > JADJPG01 > DASTLJ01. Next base: position 4,738 of record CAZZAQ010000408.1, on the reverse strand, counting down.
GTCGCATTGGGGCCGATGTCGCAGTTGGGCGAGGCCTTGGCCACGGCCGCAGGACAGTGGTTGGTTTCGCACCCGACAACCGTGACCGTGAAGCTGCACGAGTTGGCATTGCCCGACCCATCCGTCGCCCGGCACGTGACCGTCGTCGGGCCGCACGGGAAGGTGCTCCCTGACGGTGGCGCACAATTGAAGCTGGCGATGCCGCACGGGTCGGAGGCCGCGGCGATGTAAGTCACAACTGCCCCCGCGGGACTGGTCGCTTGAACGGTTATGTTCGAAGGACAACGCGGCTGTGGAGGCGTGGTATCCACCACCGTCACCGTGAAGGCGCAACTGCTGGAGCGCCCTCCACTGTCGGTCGCCGTGCAAACCACGTTGCTGGTGCCGAGACGGAAACCGGTGCCCGACGGCGGCACACAAGTCACCGGCACTGGGGCGCCGGAACTATCGATGGCGGTGACGGTGTAGTTGACCGGCGTGAGGCCGCCGGTGCATTCGGCCACAATGTTCGGCGGACAAGTGATCGTCGGCGGATTGGTGGGGCAGACGATACCGAGGAGGAAGGTTTGCGGGTCGGAGACGTCGCGTCCGCCAACGGCGGTGCCGCCGTTGTCCATGGCCACCACGGTGACCGCCGAAGTGCCGCAGGCGCCCGGCGCGGGCGTGTAGGTGAGTGTGCCGTTGGGGCCGATGGCCGGCTGGGCGCTGAACAATGCCGGGTTGGGATTGCTGACGAGGAACTGGACCGTCTGGCCCGACTCGTCGCCGCACCCTCCCGGAGAGAAGCCCGCGAAGCACAGGTCGTCAATGAAAGCATCCTCGGACGCCCCGCCGGTGCGCGCCGCGAGCACAAGCTGATTCCCGGTGATGCCCGAGTAGTTCGGAATCTGACCCGCGGTGATGAAGCCGTCGTAATTGAAGGTGACCCGGCCGCTGGCCGACACCTCCACGGTGGCATCCACAAACTGGTTCTTCTCCAACGCCGCCGGGCCATTCACGGTGCCGCCGCCAATCGACAGGAAGGACAGACGGGCGCCGTTCCAGCGGGTCTCGATCCCCACCTCTCCACCGCCGTTGTCAAAGGTATCGACCGCGACCGTCAGTCCGCTGGAACCACCCTCTTCAGGCAGGAAACCCGTCCCGACGTTCTGACCTAGATTGAAGCTGTAGCCGTCGGCCCCGCCCACGCCGTTCAACAAGCTTCGCCAGGATGCCTTGAAGGACTGAGCCACGGGGAACTGGCCCAGCGGCAGGGTCCAGTAATTCGCCTCGCTTCCCACGCCGCTGCGGGACAGGACCAGGTGGCCCGCGTCCACAAACGGCGGAGTCGTGCCGGAGGAGACGCTTCCGGGCGGCAGTGCATCGAAGGTCGTGCAATAGGACGCCAGCGGGATCTGAGCCGGCTGGCGCGCCACAATCTGAACGCCGTCAATGGGTGCGCGGAAGTTGCTTCCTGGCGGGACCGACGCATCGGCAACGAGCGTGAACGACGAGCCGCTCAACCCATTGAAGCGCACGTAAGTCCCGGTATCGGCCAGGCCGGCGCCCGGGTCCTCGGCGTGAGCCGCGGGACTTGCCGGCGACGTGCCGAACTTGGTGACGCCGCCGATGGTGTAAGCGCCACCACGGCCGGAGACGCCGCCAAGGCAATAGACCAGGACATCATAACCGCCGGCGGTGAATTCAGGGCCAAGGCCGCTGACGGTGACCGTCGCCGCCCCGGCGGCTTGATCGGTCGTGTCCAGGTAGCCGGTCATCAACTTGCGATCCGGGCCGGCCGGGAAGCCGTTGTTCTCTTCGCCGCGGCCGGTGGTGGACCAGGTGTTCGGCGAGGTCCACGTCACGGACACGAGGGTGGAGACGGGGGCGCCGGAATAATCGGCGACCGCGCCGGAGCCGCTGCCGGAGGCGCCAGTCAGGTTGTTCCAGTTGGCCTGCGGCACGGCGCCCGCCTTTTCGGACGCACCGAGCGTGCCGGTGTTGCTGCCGTTGACCTCATCGGCCCCAAAGTTGAGTCCAATGCTCGGAGACGCCACTGAAGTCACCGCGCTGCCCGGCGCGATGTCGTGCGCCACGTTCGGCACGGACACAGGCCCGGAGTTCGCCGCCCCAGCCGGAGGCGGCGTCAGGGCGAACCGCGGCGCGGTGTTCGGCGCGGTCACGGTGAGCGTGGCGGTGGACGAGGTCGCGGCGGCGCCGGGGATATAGACCTGGACCCGGAACCGCGCGCCATTGTCACTGCATACTGGCGGGAGGGTGTAGCTGGCGCCGTTCGCCCCGGCGATGGCCACGAAGCCCGACCCGTTGTCGCGGTACCACTGATAGAAGATGGGACCGCGCGAGGCGTTGACTGCCGCGGAGAAGGTCACCGTCTGGGCGGCGCCGCCACCTTGAGTGAGCTGGACGCTGTCAATCTGCCAGTCCGGGTCGCCGGGGCTGGTGTTCGAGTCCGCAGCCGCCATGAACTGGATTCGAATAGTGTCTCCCGCGTTGAAGGCGCCGCTGGCGAGGCTCGTGATGAAGTTCCCGCTCGTCAGACCCGCGGTGTAACCTAAGGACGCGGCCGTAAAGGCAGGCTGGCCGGCCAGTTCGGAGCGGCTGCCCGAGAAGACGGTGTTGCCGCCGTAGCCGTTCTGAGTGAACGCCCCGGCCGGGATGGCAACGAAGGGACTGCCGTTAACGCTGATGCGCACCTGGCCGCCATCCCACCGCGTGCCGTCAAACTCGAAGTTGTATTTGTGGACAAAGCGCAGTGTGACGACCCCGCTCTTGGTAATCGCGTAAGTCGGACTGGTCAGGAGCGTCGTGTTGGCCTGATTGTTTTCCGGCGCCTGTCCCTCCGTGTGCCAGGAGCCGGACGGGGCATCATAGAGCCACGGGCCATCGAAGGGCCGCGGCGTCTGCACCGTGAAGCCGCCGTCGCTGGAATTGAAGCGCTCATCGGCCAGCGTGTCTGAGGTGGCCACGAACGTCGCATCCACCGGCTGCTGCGTGATGGCCAGCGTCGCGCCCACCGGATCGGCCGGCGCGGCCAGGTTGGCTCCCGGGATGGGACTCAACGCATCCGGATTGCTCGGGTCGGTATCCAGCTTGGCCGCGACCTGGCAATAATCGCCGCCGGTGCCTTCCTTGTAGATGGCTTCGATGTAGTATTGCTGCCCGGCGGTCAAGGCCTGGGGCGCGGAAGGGTGGGCGGAGAACGGGTTGCAGCAGGCAGGTTCTTCCTGAATCATGACCTTGCCCGCCGCGTCAGAACCGTTCGGATTCAAGAACAGCCGTGAGGAATCGTCGCTGCGCAAGTAGAAGATCCAGTTTCCCGAAGTTGGCGGAATGAACGAGCCAAAGATCAACCCCCCGTAGCCCTCATGGCTGTCGTTCGGATAAACCGTCCGGGTATCGAAGGCCGACATGTAGAGCACTTCGTTGGGCCGGCTTGGGAAATTCGGGTCGGCCAATAGCGTGTTGTCGATGTTGTTGTCGGAAGTGCTCTCGGGTCGGTAGGCCTGGAACACGAGGAATCCACAACTGATCACCGGCGTGCGGAAGTTGAGTGTGCAGGGGTTCGGGTTGATGACGTTGCCGGCCAAATCGGTGACACTCTGAATCGTCACGGAGTAGCTGGAATCCACGCTCAACGGCGCCGCCAGTGACAGCGTTACGCTCATGCCGTCCGCGTTGAGGACGGCGACATTAACGTTGTTCCCGCCGGACACGCTGTAGTTGAACGAGTCCTGCGCCGTGCCCATATCCACAAACTCACTGAATCGGATGACGATGTTCGACAGGGTCAGCGACACCGTCGCTGAAACGCAGGCGGGCGCGTTGGTGTCCTCCCGGACTCTCAGGAGCGCTTCCGCGCTGGTCGTGCGCGAACCCATCACGGCGACCTTGGCCACGAAGCGCGCGCCGTCGTCCGCCGTCACACTGACCGGGCCGATGGAGTACGACGGCCCGGTGGCGCCCGGGATTTCCGCCCCGTCGCGGCACCATTGGTAACAGACGGGCAATGAGAAGCCTTCAATCGTCGGGGCATTGACGCCGACGGTGAACGTCACCAAGGAGTTGGCAATCACGGTCTGGCTGGCCGGCTGCTGGGAGATGGTGACTTGGCCCAGAATTCCCGACGGCGTGATGCCCCCGAGCAGGGAGCCGGGAATCGCATCCGCCCCGTCCATCGGAACCACCGGAGGGTTGGCGCTGGCCTGGCTCGGCAATTGCACGGCCACGGCGCAGTTGTCGCCGCCGCCGCCTTCCTTGTAGAGCGCTTCAATGTAATAGGCGCGGCCGGCTTGCAGGTTGATCGGCGCGCTGCGCTTCCCACCCACGCCCAGGATGCTGCCGCCACCGGAGGTGAACCAAAGCCTAGGGCCGCTCCAGGCGGATTCCCGGGCAATGAGCACCCTCTGCGAAGGCCGTGCGTCCGTGCTGAGCCAGAGTTCGCCGTTGTCATCGCTGGCAAAAAAGAAGGTGTGCGGACCGGATTCGGGCGCGACAAAGAACCCGCGCATACGGCCGCCATAGTTTTCGCGCGCATCGGTGTTGTAGAACGTAGGATTGTTTGGATCTCCCGGCCCCGGAACCGTGGCGGTCCGGATGTCGAGTGCGGGAAGGACGGTGCGGAAGTCGGGACTGTTGGGGAATAGGGCGCTGTTGGTCAGGGCCGGGATGGCAGTGCCGCCGCCCACGTTGTAGGTCTCGAAGGTCACTCCGGCGCAGGCGCCAGCCACCCAGGCGCGGA
>CAZZAQ010000407.1:3048-5024 GCA_964652165.1 uncultured Bifidobacterium sp. | reverse complement strand
CTCGGGCGAAACGGGCTTGAGCAGGAATCCGAACGCCCCGCGTCGCACGCATTCGGCCGCCGCCGCCGCGGCACCTGGGCTGAAAACGACGAGCAGGAGCGGGTGGCCCTGCACCGCCTTCAAATTGTCCAGCAGGTGGGCGCCGGCGCCGTCCGGCAACTGCCCGTCCGCGATGACAATATCGAACGGCTCGCGGTTCAGCGCCTGTTGGGCGGCTTCCAGCGAAGCTTCCATGGCAACCTGCCAACGGGGCAGCAAGCACTGCTCGACCTGGCGGCGCAGAGGCTCGTCGTCACTGACCAGGAGGATTCGTTCGATCATCATAGACTTAGAGTTCCGCACCAGCCGCCGTGGCGGCAAAGCCTGGCCACGGAGCGCGGCCGCGAGCTCTTCGCAGAGATTACTTCTCCAGCAGGTAGGCCCGTTGTTGGCCTTCGATCTCGAGCAGCACGGTGTCGCGGGTGATGGCGACGACTTTCGCGTCCTGCACCTGGTCGCCGATGAACTAGGTTTTGCCGTTAATCAGCGTCGAGGGCCGCTCTGGCCTGTAGTAGATTCCTTGCACGCGCACGGCCGGGAACGTGGCGGGCTTGACGGGCGCCACGATAGGCGGCGGCTCATTGGTCGGGACCGGTTTGGCGAGAGGACGCCGCGGCGGTTCGGCGGCGCGGACGGGCAAAGTCTTGGGCGTGGGCGGCAGCGGGACAATGAAGACCGTGGCCACTCCAAGGATCAAGAACATCACCCCGACATAGCGTGAGTTGAGCACACTGAATTGCTGCGTGGCGTCGGCCGGCTCGTCGGTATCCTCCGTCGCAGCGCCGTCCTCCGTGACGACCTGCGGGGCGATGCGCCGCCGCTTCCAGGCCCCCACGGCGAGAACCGCCACGCCGACGGTGCTGATCGCGATGCCCACGTAACGGTGGTAGGAATCGTAAAGGTCGGTTTTTCGGACAACGCCGATGACGAGGACGCAATATACCGCCACGATGGCGACCCCGGTTCCGAGTGCGAGTTTGAAGTTCATACGAGCGGCCCCGGTTGGGAACGACTTTCAGCGGCCCCACCAAACTTCGGGGATTGCTGGTTACGGTCTGTTACGGGTTTTGGTTGTTCGGACTATTCGGCCCGCTGCCATGAATACGCGCCAACTCAGCCCGATCTTTCAAAAAATCGGCTGGGCAAAGCAAAAATCAATTGGAACGGATCGGGAGACGGACCCAAGCCCTGGCCAAACGAATTCGAAATCCTCAACCCCCTGCCCCAATTCGTCTGCCTTTCCCGATCCCCAGCTCTCGATCCCAGAGTGGGCAGACGACAAACTCAGCCACTGATGCCGACGAGTGGCGAGGCATGTTTTTCGGCGAAGGCCCGAATCTTTTCCCAAACGCGGCCCATCGTGCTTCGGCGGTTCGGCGTGAGATAGTGCGGGATGCCGACCGCGCCGAGAAAGGCCGGCGGATGCCTCAAAATCTCCGCCGGCGTGTGCCCGCTGTAAAAGTCGCACAACAGCCCGGCGACGGCCTTCACGACCAGCGAATCGGATTCGGAGCGAAACCAGCACCGTCGGTCGCGGAAATCCTTCACGAACCAGAGCTTGGACATGCAGCCTTCGACCAGATTGGCATCGAGCCGAAACTCGATTGGGAGCATCGGCCGTTGGCGGGCGCGTTCGATCAGCCAGGCCAGCCGCGCCGGCGCATCCTGCAGCGGGGCCAAATCTTTGGCCAGCCGGCGTTGCTTTTCATCGAGCGTCATAAAGCCACTCTGCCACGGGGCGGCCCCGGCGTGAAGTCTCGTACCGGATCAAGTGAGGGCCTGGCGCGGGCGCCCGGAGCGGATTCAAAAATGGAGCGCGGACAGCCATGTCCGCGTGTATGTTTGCACTCTCTAAAGCCCGTGTGGACAAGGCTCTCCGCTCTCCTGTGTTGCCGGTACTTGAATCCGCTCCGCAAGGCAGCGGCTCGCGAGGACGC
>CAZZAQ010000407.1:2139-3038 GCA_964652165.1 uncultured Bifidobacterium sp. | reverse complement strand
GTCCAATGAGATCTCGCCCCACCAACTCGGCGGCTCGCGGGGACGCTCGCCCCACCAACTCGTATTGCCGGTTCCTCAATCCACCCTGCAAGGCAACTGCGGTGGGGCGAGCGTCCTCGCGAGCCGTGTATTGCCGGTCCTTGAATCCACCCCGTAGGACAATCAAGACTCGAGGAAAAATACTTGCCCGTTCCAAAAGCCGTCCCGCAATATCCGTCCGACAATCGCGACATCAAACAATCCAACCATCCGCCACCGCTATGGGCCGCATCTACAACAACATCATCGAAACCGTCGGGCGCACGCCCCTCGTCCGCCTCAACCGCGTCACCACCGGCTGCCCCGCCACCGTGCTGGTCAAGTGCGAGTTCTTCAACCCGCTCGGCTCCGTCAAGGACCGCATCGGCATGTCCATGATCGAGGACGCCGAGAAGCGGGGCATCCTGAAGAAGGAAACCGTCATCATCGAGCCGACCAGCGGGAACACCGGCATCTCGCTGGCGTTCGTTGCCGCGGCCAAGGGTTACAAGCTCGTGCTCACGATGCCGGAGACGATGTCGCTCGAACGGCGCACGCTCCTGGCCATGCTCGGCGCCAAGCTCGTGCTCACGCCGGGCACCGAGGGCATGAAGGGCGCCATTGCCCGCGCCGAACAGCTCGCCAAGGAAACGCCGCACTCGTGGATTCCCCAGCAATTCGAAAATCCGTCGAACCCTGAAATCCACCGCACGACCACCGCCGAAGAACTCTGGAGCGACACGGACGGCCAGATCGACATTCTCGTGGCCGCCGTGGGCACCGGCGGCACCATCACCGGCTGTTACGAAGTCATCCATCCCCGCCGGCCCAGCTTCCAGGCCATCGCCGTTGAGCCGAAGGATTCACCGGTCATTTCGCAA
>CAZZAQ010000407.1:1874-2129 GCA_964652165.1 uncultured Bifidobacterium sp. | reverse complement strand
CTCGGGCCAGCCGGTCAAGCCCGGCCCGCACAAGATTCAAGGCACCGGCGCCGGGTTCGTGCCGAAAAACCTTCACTTGAAAGACGAGAAAGGCCACCCGCAAATCACCGAGTGCATCCAGGTCAGCAACGATGACTCCTTTGCGATGGCCCGCCGGCTGGCGAAGGAAGAGGGACTCCTCGTCGGCATTTCCTCCGGCGCGAACGTCGTCGCCGCACTCGAAGTCGCCAGGCGCCCCGAAAACAAAGGCAAGAT
>CAZZAQ010000407.1:0-1864 GCA_964652165.1 uncultured Bifidobacterium sp. | reverse complement strand
TCATCGTCACCATCCTGCCCTCCACGGGCGAACGCTACCTCAGCACGGCGCTGGCCGCCGAGGCGAAGGCCGAAGTGGGCGGCTAAGCTCCGATTTGCGTAGCCGCGACCGTGAGGTCGCGGGCTGAATTCTCAGACGGAAACGAACTCAATTCCGATGCCCAATCTCCAACGTACGCGTCCCGCGACCTCACGGTCGCGGCTACGTTGAGCAAGTACGCCGGCTCACCGCCCGCTTTGTCGCATGGGTCGCCAATGGTTGCACGCGAAACGCGCCGTCGCCTCGCTCAAGAAAGGGCAGAAGACGGGCAAACTCGTCCGCGAAATCATGGTCGCCGCCAAAATGGGCGGGGCGGACCCGGAACTGAACGCCCGGCTGGCCGCCGCGGTGGAGAAGGCGCGCAAGGAAAGCGTGTCGCGCGACGTGATCGAGCGCGCCGTCCGCAAAGGGGCGGGCACCGGCGAGGAGAAGCTCATCATGGAGCACGTCGTCTTCGAGGGCTACGCGCCGCACAAGGTGCCGGTCCTCATCGAGATTTACACCGACAATGTGAACCGCACCGCGCCTGAGGTCCGAAACCTGTTCAAGAAGGGCCAGCTCGGCAATGCCGGCAGCAACAAGTTCCTCTTCGATCAGGTCGGCCTGGTTGAAGCGCACCATCCCGATGCCGCAGTGGACCTCGAAGCCGCCGCCATCGAAGCCGGCGCCAACGAAGTCGAGCCGCTCACGCGCGAGCAGAATGATGATGTGCCTGAAGGCGCCGCGGGCGCCCGCTTCATCGCCGACCGAGCCGCCGTCCACACCGTGTCGAAGTGGCTGTCGCAAAACGGGTGGACGGTCGTCACGAGCGAGCTGGGTTACGTGCCGAAGAGTTTTCCAGAACTCACCGAGCAGCAGAAGGCTGAGGTCGGCGCGTTTCTTCAGGAGTTCGAGGATCACGACGACGTCCACCGCGTCTGGGCGGCGTTGAAGTAAACCCACAGCCTGTTGGGCTGGCCACCCGTATCGATATGCTCAAACGCACGCCCTTGTTCTCCGCCCACCAGCGGCTCGGCGGACGGCTCGTCGAGTTCGGCGGTTGGGAGATGCCCGTCCAGTATTCCAGCATCGTGGAGGAACACCTGGCTGTGCGCCGGGCGGGCGGGCTGTTCGACATTTGCCACATGGGCGAAGTCGCCGTGAGCGGACCCGGGGCGCAGGCGTTTCTCAATCATCTCCTCACCAACAACGCCGCCAAACTCGAAGCGGGCCAGGGACAATACACGCTGATGTGCAACGAGCAGGGCGGCGTGATCGACGATCTGTACGCCTATCATACGGTCGGACAGCAGTTTCTTCTCGTCATCAATGCCTCGCGCATCGAAGTCGACGTGACGTGGATGCTGAAACAACTCGGGCTTTGGCCTGGACGGGCGGACGTGATCCTGGAGGATCTCTCGGACAGTCTCGGCGCGGTGGCATTGCAAGGGCCGCGGGTGCGGAGTTTCATCGATCAGGCGTTTCCGGGGCCGTTCACGGACGGCGCGCGGGTCGCGAAGGCAAGCGATCTGAAAAAGAATGAAATCGCCCTGACCCGCTTCTCCGGCAGGCAAGTCCACCTCGGCTGCACGGGCTACACGGGCGAGGACGGCTTTGAGATCATCGCGCCCGCCGTTGGGATCGAAGCGATCTGGACCCGGCTGCTGGAAGTGGGCCGCGCGCAGGGTCTCCAGCCGGCTGGGCTGGGGGCTCGGGACACGTTGCGAACGGAGATGTGTTACCCGCTCTACGGCCACGAACTGGACGAGAATACGACGCCAATCGAAGCGGGGCTTTCGTTTTTTGTCGCGCTCGACAAGGGGGAGTTCATTGGCCGCGCCAGGCT
>CAZZAQ010000406.1:0-5042 GCA_964652165.1 uncultured Bifidobacterium sp. | reverse complement strand
TGAAGAAGATGGGCAAGGACTGGCTGGAGATCGCCGGCTGCGGCATGGTGCATCCGCAGGTCTTCGAGAACGTCGGCTACGACCCCGAGGTCTGGAGCGGCTGGGCGTTCGGCTTCGGCATCGAACGGATCGCCATGCTTCGCTACGGCATCAACGACATCCGCCTGTTCTACGAGAACGACGCGCGGTTTTTGAATCAGTTTTGATCTCCTGTCTCGACCTGAAGTTTCCCACGCCCGAGGAGAACCTCGCGTGCGACGAGGCGTTGCTGGAAGAAGCCGAAGCCCGCGGCGGCCCCGGCGTATTGCGGTTCTGGGAATCCGATCGGCACTTCGTCGTTTTGGGCTACGCCAATCGGGCGGAGGAGGAAGTCGATCTCGAAGCGTGCCGCGCGCAGGGTGTCCCGGTCCTGCGCCGGTGCAGCGGCGGAGGCACGGTGCTCCAGGGACCGGGCTGCTTGAATTACTCGCTCGTCCTGCCGCTCGACGCCGCCCCGCCGTTGTCGAGCATCTCCGGCGCGAACCGGTTCATCCTCGAGCGCCACCGCGACGCGATTGGCGCCGCGACCGGGCTGCCGATCACGATGGAAGGGCACACCGACCTGGCGCTGGGCGGGCGCAAGTTTTCAGGCAACGCGCAGCGCCGCAAGCGCGCGCACGTGCTGTTCCACGGCGGTTTCCTCCTGGATTTCGACCTTCGGCTCCTGGCCGCGCTGCTCCGAATGCCGCCGCGCCAGCCCGACTACCGCCGGGGCCGCGCGCACGAGGATTTTCTGACTCGGCTCGAATCGACGAGGGACATTGTCCGTGCCACCCTGCGCCAGGCCTGGGGCGCCAGCGCGCCTGCCACCGCTCCGCCCGCCAAAGCGATCGCGCGGCTGGTTTTCGAGAAGTATTCGCGGCCCGAGTGGAACTTTAGATCGTGAGCAGGGAGGCTGTCTGGCCGACAGACCCTCGCGCTATGGAGTGCGACGGCAGCGCGCAGCGACGACGGCGCTTTGCTTCCAGGCCATTCCTTCGTCAAATCTGATCAATCAGTCCACAAACCATTCCGCGAACCTCGCGGGCAGGCTCGCCACAGCTACGAAGAACGTGACCCAGCCCACGCCATACAGAAACGCCTGAGCAAGCAAGTCCCTTAGCAGTATGCCCAACTGGGCGCATCCGGACACTGCGATGACTGGTAGGGCCATCGCGCTGCGATGGCCCCGCCCGCGCAGAGCGGGCGGAACGGACACCCTTCGCCTCCCTTCGTCAGTTGCGGCCTTGGACAAATCATCAGGCCCATCCTGGCGCTCCTTGAGAAGCGCCTGCATCGCTGCCGCCAGGTCAACTGAGGGGCTTTGACCACGGATTTCACGGATTCCACGGATGCGACCCGAAATCTCCGACTTCTTATCCGTGTCATCCGCGTAATCCGTGGTCCGTTCATAACAAATCCAGGCCAAGGCGAAACAGAGCTTTGATTTTGGCCGCGGTTTGTGGCATAGAATCACTAATGAATTCCGCGAAGATGCTCTTCCTGGCGATGCTTTGTGTCGCGACGACCTTCCTTTCACTTCAGGCGGCCGATGTCCCGCTCGTGAATCACGGCGACACCTGGCGCTGGCACAAGGGCAACACTCCGCTCCAGTCCAACTGGAAGACCAACGCGGATGCCAGTCTTGACGCGACGTGGTTTTCCAGCGCGGGCGGGTTCGGCTATTCCGCAGACACCGCGAACGAGACGAACCAGTGCAAGACCATCCTGACCGACATGCGCAACACCTACACGACGCTCTACATGCGCAAGCAGTTCACGATCGCGGCTCCTCTGGACACGAACCTTTACTTGCGGCTCACGATGGATTTCGACGACGGGTTTATCGCGTGGCTCGACGGCAACTACCTGACCGACGCGCTCGTCGCGAGCGCGCCCAACGAGCCGGCCACCAACGCCACGGCTAGCGCTACCCATGAATCTTCGCGCGGAGCCAGCACCCCGGTAAACCCGCCGGCCACCTACGATTTCGGTCCCATCGGCTCGCGTCTCGGCGTCGGCACGCACACGCTGGCCATCATCGGGCTGAACCAAGCCAGCACCAGCAGCGACCTGATCCAGATCGCTGACCTGCTCGCCGTTGCGCCTCCACCGACCAACTGCATCAGCGGCACCATCGCGGCCAACACGACCTGGACGGCGGCCAACAGCCCCTATCTGGTCTGCGGCGCCCTGACCCTCGCCACCAACGTGACGCTCGCCATCGAGCCGGGCGTCACGGTGCTCGTCGATCCGGGCATCACCATCACCGTCAACGGTCGCCTTCTCGCCATCGGTGATCCGACCAACAGAATCACCTTCACGCGCAGCGGCGCCTCCGGGACCTGGGGTCACCTGCTCTTCAACGCCAACTCGACCACCTCGCACATCGCCCACGCCGAGATGCGTTACTTCGCCAGCCCTGCCGTCGAGGGACATAACACCGCCCTTGAACTCGACAGCATCGTCTGGACGAATTCCACCATCGCCGCCGTGGATCTGCACACCTGTTCCATCGTGCTGCTCAATTCCTACATCCCCGGCGGTGCCGGCAACGAACCGGTCCACTTCAACGGCATGCCGGCCAGCGGCCACGCGCTCATCAAGGGTTGCGTCTTCGGCGCGCCGCAGGGCTACAACGACAGCGTGGATTTCACCGGTGGCAACCGCCCCGGCCCCATCGTGCAGCTCCTCGACAACGTGTTTCTCGCCGCGGTGGACGACTGCTTCGACATGGACAGCACCGATGCGCACATCGAAGGCAACATCTTCCTGAACGTGCGCAAGGACGCTTCGCGCGCCAGCAGCTCCAATCCCATCACCACCGGCGCCGAAGGCGCCGGCGTTTCCCAACTCGTTATCTGCCGGAACATTATCTACAACTGCGAGCACGTCTTCATGGAGAAGGACCACGGCATGGGCCTGCTGCAAAACAACACCATCCTTCGGCTCACCCCAAATCCCTTCAGCAACAACACCGACCCCGACGGCAACGAAGCCTCCGGCATCATCATGTTCGGCGAGCCGTGGCGCGGCTTTCCATTCGGGGATGGCGCGATCTTCGAAGGCAACATCGCCGCGGACTTGGAAGTCCCCGACCCGTGGCCTGTGCTTGCCGGAGCGCAGGCGGCCAACGCGAATTTTTTCTTCGCCCGAAATTACAATTGCGTCCAGGGCTTTCCCCAGCCCGGTCTCGGAAACATCAGCGTCGATCCGCTGTTTGTCAGCCCGAGCAACCTGACGGCGGCCAACATTCGCCAATCCCTCGCTCTCCAGTCCGGCAGTCCCTGCATCGGCACCGGACCGAATGGCATCGACATGGGCGCGCTCGTGCCTTCGGGCGCCAGCCTGAGCGGCGCGCCCGCCGGCGCCACCACGAACACCAGCGCGACGCTCAAAGTTGCCGGCCCCGGCATCTGGGCCTACCGCTGGCGGCTGGATGGCGGGCCGTGGAGCGCGGAAGTCTCGCTGGTGCCGCAGTCCATCTGGAACGGCCAACCGTTTACCCCGGACATGTTCTCCAACGCTGCACCGATTCAGCTCAATGGCCTGGCCAACGGCGTCCACACCGTCGAAGTCATCGGCCGAAATTCCGCCGGCTTCTGGCAGGACACCAATGCTGCCGTATCACGCACGTGGACTGTCGCCACGACCGTGCCGTTGCGGATCGACTCGGCGTCGCGCAGCGGCAACACCGTGACCCTCAACTTCCTCGCGCAGGCAGGCCACACTTACACCGTGCTGTCCCGCGACGCCTTAGATGTCGCGCATCCGTGGGCCAAACGGGGCGACGTGTCGGCGCAACCGGTCACCGGGCCGTTCGTGTTCATGGACAACACGGCCACGCCCGCCACGCGCTTCTATCAAATTGTCACTCCGATGCAGCCGTGATCCCTCCAGGATGGACCTCATCGAAGTCAGTGCCGGGCTCGTTTTCCGCGAGGGGAAGCTGCTGATTACGCAGCGGCCGGCGGGCGGGCATCTGGCGGGGTTGTGGGAGTTTCCGGGAGGCAAGCGGGAGCCGGGAGAAACCTTCGAGGAATGTCTTCGTCGCGAGCTGCGGGAGGAACTCGGCATTGAGGTCGAAGTGGGCGAGCGCGCCGAGAGTCTCACGCACCGTTACGCGAAGCGGACCGTGCGCCTGGAGTTTTTCCTCTGCCACTGGCGCCTGCACGAGCCGCGGGCCATTGGCTGTCCCGCCTTTGCCTGGGTGACGCGGGACGAGTTGTCCGGCTACGAGTTTCCTGAAGCGGATGCGAGGCTGCTCGGACGATTGCGCGCTGAGCGACAGTGGTGGGAGGGGTGAAGCGTAAAACGTAAAACGTGAAACGTAAATGCGAGGCGCTCGTCCTACCCGATTGGCGCGTCCCTCCGTCTCTTACGTTTTACGTTTTACGACTCACTTCCCGTAAAACTCCTCGACGACCTGCTTGAACGTGTTTTCGCCGACCCGAACGATGCCCAGCTCGCGCCGGGCGCTCTCTTCGGAGTCGCTGGCGTGGGCGGCATTGACCATGATGGTCTGGCCGAACTCGCGTCGGATGCTGCCGGGCGGGGCCTTGGAGGGGTCGGTGGGGCCGAGCACGTCGCGGATTTTGCGGACGGCCTCGACGCCTTCATAGACGAGGGCGATGCACTTTTCGGTGCCGGGTTCGGTGAGCTTCTCGGGCTTCGTTTCGCTCGGCGTCCGGCCGCTCATGAACTTCACGATGCTCTCGAACTGGTTCTCGCCGTAAAGAGGTCCGAGGATTTCGCCAAGCTGCCGGCTTTCCGCGTCGGGAATGCCGAAACCGAATTCCTTCTCGAGGCTGGCGCGGGCGCGGGCGGCGACGACGTCCTTGAGCTTGGTGCGGAGGACTTCCTTGACCGGGCGGTAAAACTCGACGGCGTCGGCCACGCTCATCCGGTGGACCTTGATGCCGACGATGTAAAGTCCGGTTCGGGAAAAAAAGTCGATGACGTTGCCCGGCCGCCCGGTGGGGAAGCGGAAATTGTCGGGCTTGATCAGCACGAGCGTGCGCTGG
>CAZZAQ010000405.1:0-5055 GCA_964652165.1 uncultured Bifidobacterium sp. | reverse complement strand
AGTCGCCGGACGGCACAGGCGGGTCGCCTGTGCTACCCGGAAACCATTTTTCAGACACGCCCTCACACCTTCTGCGGCGCGTGCTTGAACTTCCGCGCCCGCCCTTGCGAAAGCCACTCGACGACGTAGAAGTCTCCTCGCGAATCGACGCACATCGCGTGCGGCGTGGCGAAGAGCGCGGGATTGGTCTGGTTGTCGGGCTTGTCCGCCTTGCCGTCCCATTGCTTGCCGTCCCCCAGATGCGCCACGGCCTTGTCGCTCCCGTCGAGGATGGCGACGGCGCCGCCGAGGTCCGGAATGTAGGTGTGGCCGTTGTGCTGGTAGAAGCAGCAAGGCATCCGCACGTCGCCCAGCACGTGGCGCTTGAAGTTCAGTTCAAGATCGAAAACTTCGACGCGTCCGTTGTGCCGGTCGGCGATATAGACCTCTGGTTCGTTGCCCAGGAGGCTCACCCAGACGCCGTGGCAGGTGTTGAACTCGCCCTTGCCCGTGCCGCGTTTGCCGATGGTCTTGATCTCTTTGAAGTTCTTGTCGAACCGCGTGACTCGTTGGCTCCCGTAGCCGTCCACGACGTAAATGTCGCCGTTGGGCGCGACCGCCACGTCGGTCGGGTTGGTCCATTCGAATTTCTGCGCGGTGGTGCCTTCCTGTTTCACGTTGCCGATCTCGAACAGGATTTTGCCTTTGAGGTCGGTCTTGTAAACGCGCCGGCCGAAGCTCGGGTCTTTGCCGTCGCGACCGGCGTTTTCGGTGAAGTAAAAGAATTCGCCGCCCGGCTCCTTGCTCCAGTAGATGCAGTGGGCGGACAGCACCACCTGCTCGGTGGAATAACCGACCTTCTCCGAGAAATCGTCGCTCCAGGTTTCGAGAAGAGCACCGTCGCGGTCGAAAACGGCGACGCAAGGGTTGGCGGAGCGGGAGGTGACATAGACGTGATCCCGGCTGTCCACGACCACGCCGCAGCCGAGGCCGTACTTCATGTCGCCGGGCAGCTTGCCCCAGCTGGGCACCGATTCGTAGGTCCACTGGCCGCTGCCGATGCGGACGGGGCCTTCAGTCGGCTTCGCGGCTTTTTCAGCGGCAAGGGCGGAGGTCGAGGCGGAGGTCGCTGCGGCAGCCACCGCGGCGGTGGCGGTGCCGGCCATCTTGACGAAATCGCGGCGCGAGAGGCGGCGCGGGAAAACATAGTCGTTCGTGTGCATAGGCGATGTGGGTTAGAAGTTGATGTCGAGGGTGATTAAATGACGCCAACGGAGCGTGTCGAGCTTGAAATTGGGGCGGCGCGAATGTCTTCAAGCCGCGCGATCCTTTCGCGGCGATGGAGTCCGACTTTCGCGTAGCTGCGACCGTGAGGTCGCGGGACGGGCTTGTTCGAGGTTGGGCGTCGGAATCGGGTTCGCTCCTGTCTGAGACTCTGCCCTCGCCCTCACGGTCGCGGCTACGCGAAAAGTGGACGCGTCCGAACATCGACGCCGTTTGTTTTGCCAGATCCGGGACAGCCCGGTAGTGTCCGGTGTCACAACACCGATGCCCATGAAACCTGCTTCCTGCCTCGTCCTTCCGATTCTCCTCCTTGCGCCGGCCTTTCACCCTGTCGCGAAGGGCGCCGTCGCTGCAGTCCGCACTGAGGCGGCGCAATGGCGGGCGGAACGGCGGACCATCGATCTGCACATGCACATCGGCTTCACCACGCAACACCTGGCGCGTGCATTGAGAATCATGGACGCCGCCGGCGTCGGCCTTGGCGTGAATCTTATTAGCGGCACGGTCACGAAAACGAACGCCAACTCGCCCTCCGAGTTTGAGCGCAACAAGGCGCTCAGCGACCACGTCGCCCCCGGCCGGTTCCTGCTTTACTTCAACCTCGACTACAAGGGCTGGGAAAAGCCGGACTTTGCCGAGCGGGCGGTCAAACAGGTCGAGGAAGCGCACCGGCTCGGCGCGGCGGGCTTGAAGGAATACAAGCGGCTCGGCCTCTACCAGCGCGACGGCGAGGGCAAACTCATCAAGGTCGATGACGCCCGGCTTGACCCGGTCTGGCGGCGCTGCGGCGAACTGGGAATGCCCGTGTCGATCCACGTCGGCGACCCGAAGGCGTTCTGGCTGCCTTACGACTCGAAAAACGAGCGGTGGAAGGAATTGAAGGACCATCGCTCGTGGTGGTTTGGCGACACGAACCTTTACCCGCCCCGCATGGAGATCGTCGAAGCGCTCGACCGAGTCATCGGCCGGCATCCGAAGACGACCTTCGTTTGCGTTCATTTCGCGAACAACCCCGAGGACATCGAATGGGTGGACCGGGCGCTGGACCAGCGGCCCAACATGATGGCCGACCTGGCGGCGCGCATGCCGGAGCTCGGCCGGCACGATCCGAAGCAGCTCCACAAGCTCTTCGTCAAGCACCAGGACCGCATCTTCTTCGCGACCGACTTCATGGTTTACGACAAGCTGATCCTCGGCTCGAGCGGCGACGCCGAGCGGCCCACCGACCGCGACGCGGAAGTCTTCTACGAAAAGGAATGGCGCTGGCTGGAGACGTGGGACAAGGACTGGGAACACATGACGCCCATCCAGGGCGACTGGACCATCAGCAGCATCGGCCTGCCCGCGCCGGTGCTTCGGAAGATTTACTTCGACAACGCGCGCAAGTTGCTGGCCCGTTCCCTGCCGCCCCCGGTGATGAAAGCGGCGCGCATCGAAAACGATTTCGAGCTCGACGGCGTGCTGGACGACGCGGCGTGGTCGAAGGCGCAGGTCGCGCGCGTCGAATACGGCTCACTGAAGCACGACGCGCGGCCCGAGCTGGCCACCGCCGTGCGCGTGCTCTACTCGGACCAGTTCCTTTACTTCGGCTGGGAGTGTCCGTTCACGAAGCTTACCGTCTTCGACACCCCAAGCGCCGACCGCGAGCGGATGGGGCTTTGGGATCGCGACGTGGTCGAGGTATTCGTCGGCAGCAACTGGACGAACGTCAACCGCTACGCCGAATACGAAGTCGCCCCAACGAACGAGCGACTCGATGTTCTGTGCAATCTGCCGGAAAAAAACTTCGCCTGGGACGGCCGCTGCCAATCGGCCGTGAAAGTCGACCGCAAGCGCAAGGTGTTCACGGTGGAAATGCGAATACCCCTGGAGCTGTTGAGCGCGACCAGGCCGCAGGCGGGCGCGCGCTGGCGCTTGAATCTGTACCGTTGCGACCGGGCCAACGGCGCGTTCCTGGCGTGGAGCCCCGTCCTGACCGGCAGCTTCCACACGCCGGAGAAGTTCGGAGTGCTGCTGTTTGGAGAGTGATAGAAGGGACTATTTGGGTTCCTCGTTAAGTAACACCACCCGCACCCCACTCTGCCGCGGCGGGCTGAAGCTCTCGTTGAGGTTTCCCGTCGGCGCGGGGGCGGCGGCGGGCGCGGCGGCCGGAGCCGGAGGCGCCGCGTTCGGATCGAGCGCGGAGCGGAGCGCGCCCTCGACGAGCTGGGTGCAGTGAACCTTGGTCGGCGGCAGCGGACCGAGGTCTCTGGCGAACTCCCCGCCGCGCATCCGGAGCGCTTCCTCGGGCGTCTTTCCGCGAATGAGTTCCATGGCCAGGCTGGCGGCGGCGATGGCCGTCTCGCAGCCGAAACTCTGGAAGCTGGCTTTGTCGATCACCTTGCGGCCGTTTTCGTCCTTGAACTTCACCCACACGCGCAGCATGTCGCCGCAGTCGGCATTGCCAACGGTGCCAATCGCGTCGGCGCCGGGCATTTCGCCCATGTTCCCGGGGTTCTTCAGCGCGTCGTCGATGCGCTGTTGCAGGTCGTCGCTCATAGCGGAAACTTAACCACGAATGGACGCGAATGAACACGTATTTTCACGTTCAATCGTTTGCCTCAAGCATACGAGCCGTTCAGTCAGGCAATTCGCCCGCCCCCCTTCGCGGTACTTCGCGCACTTGCAGTGAGCAGATTGACTACGGCGACCTTGGAGGGCGTCAAAGAGATGATGCGCCTGTTCCTGAGCATAATGATGATCGTGGCTCTTGGAGCTCCGTTGTTTGCCGCCGACAACCCGCCGCCCAACTTCTACGTGCAGATCGTCCGCGGCGCCAACGACGCCAAGGCCAAGGGCCCCGGCTGGAAGCCCATCGGCCCGAAGCTGGCCAAACGCCTGAAGCGGGTCGTTCCATGGAATTACTATTGGGAGACTGCTCAACACGAGATTGCGCCATCGAAGGGCAAGCCGCAGAGGATCGAGATTTCGCCCCGCCGCGAGCTTGAAATCGTTTGGGTCGGCACCCACCAGGTGGAATTGTGCATGTATCGCAACGGCGTGTTGCGGAGGAAATCCAAAGTCACCGTGAATGCCGGCATGACCATCATGGGAGGCGATACGACGGGGGATGAAGGATGGTTCGTAGTCGTGCGCAACGACAAACCGTTCGTGAACTGACGCGGCGCGAACTCAAACCAACCCACGCACGACCCGCTCGAGGAGGGCAATGCCCTCTTCCGCCTGCGCCCGTCCCAGGTTCAGCGGCGGGAGCAGGCGTAGGACCTGGTTCCCGGATGGAATCGTCAGTAAGCCCGCTTCATGGAGGCGGTTCACGAGTTGCGCGGCTGCCGGTTTGTCGCTTGCGGCGAAGGCCGGGATCGTCTCCTTTTCCACAATCTCCAGGCCGAGCATGAAGCCCAGCCCGCGGGCGCTGCGAAGCACCGACGGATAACGGTCCACCAGCCGCTGCAGTTCGCCCTTCAACCACTGGCCCAGATTGCGCGCGTTGTCCGCCAGGCCGTCGCGCTCGATCACTTCGAAGACTTTCAGCGCCACCGCGCAACCCAGCGGCGTGCCGCCGAAGGTCGTCGCGTGCGTGCCCGCGCCGAGCAGGTCGGCGTGGCGGTCGCGCACCCAGAACGCGCCAATCGGAAAACCGCCCCCGAGCGACTTCGCCATCGACAGGCCGTCGGGCACGAATTGCTCCGCGCCGGGGACGCCCTCGAGAATGCGCTGGAAACTCTGGAAGCGACCCGTGCGGAAGTGCCCGCATTGCACGCCGTCGATGAACAGCAGCAGCTTCTTCTCGTC
>CAZZAQ010000404.1:4086-5065 GCA_964652165.1 uncultured Bifidobacterium sp. | reverse complement strand
GCCAGAGTAGCTCAGCGGTAGAGCAGAGGACTCATAAGCCTTTGGTCGGGGGTTCGATTCCCTCCTCTGGCACCAACGCGGAAACAATTAACCGATTCATAATCTATGGCACACGAACTCCCGAACCTCCCTTGCTCCCACGACGCCCTCGAACCGCACATCGACAAGGCCACGATGGAAATCCACCACGGCCGTCACCACAAGGCTTACGTGGACAACCTCAACAAAGCTCTCGCCGGCAACGCCGCCCTCGAAGGCAAGTCCCTCGACGCGCTCATCGCCGATTTGGCCGGCGTGCCCGAGAACATCCGCGGTCCCGTCCGCAACAACGGCGGCGGCCATTGGAACCATTCGCTCTTCTGGAAACTCATGGCCGCCCAAGCCGGCGGCGCTCCCTCCGGCGCGCTCGCCGACGCCATCAAGGCCGCGTTCGGCAGCTTTGCCGATTTCCAGGCGAAGTTCGAGGCGGCGGGCCTCGGCCGTTTCGGCAGCGGCTGGGCCTGGCTCGTCGTCAACGGCGGCAAGCTGGAGATCGTTTCCACCGCCAATCAGGACAACCCGATCATGGGCAAAGCCGTCGCCGGTTGCGAAGGCAAGCCCATCCTCGGCGTGGATGTGTGGGAGCACGCCTACTACCTGAAATATCAGAACAAGCGGGCGGACTACCTCAAGGCGTTTTGGAACGTGGTGAACTGGGCTGAGGTCGCGAAGCTCTTCGCAGTCGCGAAGTAGTCGCTCCGTTCTTTCTCATCCGCCGGAGCGATTTGGCCCCGTCCCGCGCCTGTTTCTTGTGGCAGTTGGAACGACGACGATGTGTCGCTGACGACACATAGCGATTGAGACGCTAGCACCCGCAGGCCGAAGCAGCGAGGGTTTTTTAGCCGCCCTCGCCAGGGAGAACGCCCGGCTGGGAGCGCCGGCATCCTGCCGGCGAGTTCCCGCCAGCAGGGCGAATTCGCACGCCGGCAGGATGCCGGCG
>CAZZAQ010000404.1:3799-4076 GCA_964652165.1 uncultured Bifidobacterium sp. | reverse complement strand
AATTCCTGCATGAAGCCAATCGTGATCTCCCTTCTCGGTTTGTTTTGTTTCCTGACTCCTGCGCTGCCCGTGGCGGGGGCGGAGTCTGTCGGTGTGGGGCGCAGTTTCAACGGCCCGGTGGGCTTGCAACTCTACAGCCTGCGCGCCGAATTCACCCGCAACGTGCCGGCCACTCTCGACAAAGTGAAAAGCTACGGCATCCGCGACGTCGAACTGGCCAGCACCTACAACCTCACGCCGGGCAAGTTCAAGGAGATGCTCGACGAGCGTGGCTTCA
>CAZZAQ010000404.1:0-3789 GCA_964652165.1 uncultured Bifidobacterium sp. | reverse complement strand
CCCTACGAGCGATACGCGGCCGATCCCGAGGCTGTCGCGCGCGACGCCAAGGCGCTCGGCGTCCGTTACGCGGGCTGCGCCTGGATACCGCACGAAGGCGCCTTCGACGAGCCGGAATGCCGCGCCGCCAGCGCCGTCTTCAACAAGGCCGGCGCGGCGCTGGCGAAGCAAGGCATCAGGTTTTTCTACCACGCGCACGGATTCGAGTTTCAGCCGCACGGCGACGGGACGCTGCTCGATCTGTTGATGAAGGAGACCACTCTGGGGCTGGTGAGCTTTCAAATGGACGTGCTGTGGATTGTTTTTCCCGGCCAGGATCCGGTGAAGCTGCTCGAGAAATACAAAGGCCGCTGGGAGCTGATGCACCTGAAGGACCTCAAGAAAGGCGTCGCCACGGGCAGCCTGACCGGCAATACGGACGTCTCGAACAACGTCGTGCTCGGCGCCGGGCAAATGGACTGGCCCGCAATCCTGGCCGCCTCGAAGAAAGCCGGCATCAAGCACTACTTCATCGAGGACGAATCGCCGATCGCCGCGGAGCAGATTCCGCAAAGCTTGAAGTATCTGGAGCAGGTGAAGTTTTAGCAGCCTGTCAACCGGATAGTGGTCGGCGTGAGCAGGCGGACGACTCTTGCGCGCGCAGAAGTGAAAGCGGGAAAACGGGAAGTACGGTATTCACCCCGCCTACTCGGTTTCTCGTCTTCCCGTTTTCTCATCTTCTGGTTTTCTCCGCAATCCACACGGTCACGTTCCGTTCGACGATGTGCAAGGGCACTGCGCCGCTTTTGAGAACGACATCGTGAAATTCCCCCAGATTGAACTTGGCGCCCAGCTCCCGCGCCGCGTGGGCGCGAAGTTCCTTGATCTTGAGTTCGCCAATCTTGTAGGCGAGCGCCTGGCCGGGCCAGGAGATGTAACGGTCAATTTCGTTGATCACGTCCAGCTCGGACTTCGCCGCATTCGCCAGGAAAAAGTCGATGGCCCGCTGCCGGTCCCAGTGGAGCGCGTGGATGCCCGTGTCCACCACGAGCCGCACCGCGCGCCACATCTCATAAGTGAGCTGGCCGAACTTCGAGTAGGGATCGTCGTAAAGGCCCATGTCATCACCGAGGCTCTCGGCGTAGAGCGCCCAACCCTCGATGTAAGCGGTGTAGGCGCGTTCGCCCCCGTAGCGCCGGAACTCCGGCAGCGCGCCCTGCTCGAACGCGATCGCAAACTGGAAGTGATGCCCCGGCACCGCTTCGGGCTTGTGAAGGTTCACGAAATAGGATCCGGCGCGTGAGCCGTCCGCCGCCAGGACGCGGTAATAGGCCGTCGTGGTGTCGGGGGCAATTTTGTCCGGGATCGGCTCCACACCGTACGGGGCGCGCGGGAGCGTGCGGAAGACTTTGACCAGTTGCGGGTCGATGCGCTTGGCGACAGCCCGGTAAGTGGTGAGCAATTCGTCGGCCGACTTGCAATAAAACCGCGGGTCGGTGCGGAGGAACTTGAAGAACTCCTGGCGCGTGCCCTTGAAGCCGGCCTGATCCATGACGCGCTGCATTTCGCGGCCGATGCGCTCGACTTCGCGCAAGCCGAGGTCGTGAATCTCGCGCGGGGTGAGCGGCGTCGTCGTGAACTTGCGCGCAAAAAAGGCGTAAGTAGCGTCGCCGTCCGGAAGCTGCCATGCCCCCACTTGATCGAAGCAGGCGGGGAAATACTCCGTTGTGAGATACTCCTTCAAGCGACGAAACGCTGGCAGAACCTTCGTGGAGATGGCGTCGCGAGCCGCGCCTGCGAGGCGCGCGCGCTCCGCGGAGGCAATGGCCGGCGGAAAGTTCGTGAACGGCTTGAAAAACGGGCTGGCCTCCGGCGTGGCGACAAGCTGCTTGTCGATCTGCGCCGGCAGGCGCTGCATCGTGATCTTCGGCTGAACCCGGCGCTCGCGCACACCCTGGCGCATGAGGGAGATCGTCTGGTCCATGAGCGCGTCGAAGTCGCGCAGTCGGCCAAGCCAGTCCTCGTAGTCCTTCACGGTCTCGAACCGAAGGGCGTCGGCCAGTTCGTCGGCGGTCTGGATGCCTTCGCGCTGATTCAGCGGCACAAGAAACCAACGGTGCCGGTGCTCCTCGATGGCCAGTTCCGTCTCGTAGAGAAAAAGGTCGTAGTTGAGCTGGTCGACAGAAGAAAGCTTTCGGCGGTCAATCTTCTTAAGGCGCGCGAGCACGTCGCGGTCGTGGGCATGATTCCTCTCGATGGCCTCCAGCGAGAGATCCCCCCAACGATCATTCCACCGGCGGTCGCCGAGGCTCGAAGCCCACGTGGGCGACTGTTCCATCGTATGGTCCCACTCGGCGGCGAGCAGGGCGTGCAATGCCCGGGTATCCTTGTTGGAAGATTTTGTCTCGGCGCCTTGGGCCAATCGAATGAACGCACAGGCAAAGACAAGGGTGCTGGCCAGGAAACGAAACAGGTTCATGGCCGCGAAGGCTACTCATCGAACAGGGCCGGGGCACGAAAAATTCAGGCCGAGTTGCGAAGCTGAAACCACGGATTTCACGGATGACACGGATGATGAAAATGTTCCCGTCGCGCGGCCTTTGAGTGGATTGAATTGGGGCGTTCAGATCACAAGTCCTTCCTTATCCGTGTTATCCGTGTCATCCGTGGTTTTCCACTTCGGTTTTCGCGTTCAACCTGGAAAGAAGAGGCGAGCCTCAAAGGAACGTAGAGAACGCAAGGCGAGAAGCAGTTGCGGCGTGTCTGGCCTTCACGCAATGGGTAATCGGGCGGAATTTTTGGTCCGTCATTCTTTGCGTTCTGTGCGTTCTTTTGCGGCCATTCAACCGCGGTTTCCACGTTCAACCCGGCTTTGCGAAGAACCCGGTTTTCTTGCGCGTCACCGACGGCGCCCAGATTTTCACGTTGTCAATCTTCCCCTTGTCGTCGAACGAACCGAATCCGATGCAGCCGCTCGCAAAGGTTTTGTCCTCCGCGACCATGATCGGTTTGGAGAAGTCGTCGAAGTAGACCTTGATCGTGCCGGCGGCGGTGTTGCGCTCGATGCGGACCTTGTGCCACTGGTTTTCTCCCCACGTCACGCCCTGGGTCGCTTGCTTCGCGATGGCGGCGCGCGGGGCGTCGTTCACGATGAAAATGTTGTGCGCGTGAGGATCGGCGGCCACCGCGATGTGGGTGTAGTAGAATTTGTTCGTCGCCTCGAAGCCGTAGAACAAGCACATGTCCTGGTGTCCGTAAGGCTTGACCGTGGACTGCAACTCCACGTCCATCACGAAATCGGAGAAGACCCTGTCCGCGACCAGCGCGATGTTGAACGGCGAGCGGTCCTTGGGGTTGTAGTCACTCTTGCCAAACAGTTCGAGCGCGCCTTTGTCGCCGTCCTTCGCGTGCCGCCACGCCTTCGGGTCGGAGAAGACGATTTGATTCAAAGCTTCCGGCGAATCGAAAGATTGTTCGTACTGCAGCTTGTAGCCGGCAGGGATGCCGGGCGGTTTCTCGGCCGCGCGAACTGAGGCCGTGAAGCAAAGGAAACTCGTTACAAAGATGGGAAGCGTTGAAGTGTTGAGGCGTTGAAACGGAGCGGAACATGTTTTCATGGTACAGTGACGAGCAAATCACGCCGCACCCTCCACTACAACGATTTAACCGGCATATTTCACAGTTGTATTGTAGGCCGAGGCACCAGTCTCATTAACACCCCGCTTCAGCGGGGTGTATGCGCGCGGAAGGCCCTTGAAACCGTTTCAACGGTTTCGACAGCGTGTGAGAAACCGTTGAAACGGTTTCTCC
>CAZZAQ010000403.1:0-5068 GCA_964652165.1 uncultured Bifidobacterium sp. | reverse complement strand
CGTAGGGCAGGCGTCTCGCCTGCCCTGGCCGCGAAGCGGCCGAAGAAGGACGCGCCTTCGGCGCTGGGCAGGCGAGACGCCTGCCCTACCAGAATGGCCCCGGATTTGCCCTCGCAACTTTCCGGGTCAAGTGGTTAAGTAGATTGCACGTCTATGGCACAATTTGCGTACAAGGCCCGCCGCCGGACCGGGGAGGTCGTTCAAGGGGTGTTGGACGTGGCGGACCGCGCCGCGGCGCTCGCGCAGATCGACCGGCTCGGGCTGTTCCCGGTGATGATCGACGCCTCCAAGGCCGGCGTCGCTGTCGCCGGGGCCGCCGACAAGCCCAAACAGGGCGGCGGCTTCGCGGCGGCGATGCCCGCGGCGTTCCGGCGCCAGCGCCGGCGCAAACCCAAGCTCCCTGAGCTGGCCACCTTCACCCGGCAGCTCTCGAACCTGCTCAAGTGCGGCATGCCGCTGACCGTCGCGCTCCAGAGCATGAGCCACCTGGAAAGCAAGGGCATCCCGTCGCATGTCAGCAAGGATCTCCGCCAGGACGTGATGGAGGGCAAAAGTCTTTCCATCGCGATGGGCCGGCATCCGCACATCTACACCGACCTGTACCGGAACATGGTTCAGGCGGGCGAACAATCCGGCGCGCTGGTCGATGTGCTCAAGCGGCTGGCAGACCATTACGAGCGGTTCGCCGAAGTGCAGTCGAAATTCCTCTCGGCGCTCATCTACCCTGCCATCGTGGCGAGCGTCGGGGTGGTCATCGTGATTTTTTTCATGAGCTTCATGCTGCCCAAGTTCATGACCATCTTCGAGGGCATGAACGTGCCGCTGCCGTGGGCGACGCAGATGCTCATGGGCGTGAGCCGGGCGTTCAGCGGTTACTGGTGGCTGATGCTCGGTGTCATCGCCACTCTGGCCATGCTCGTGAATCGCTACAAGGCCACCAGCGAGGGTAAACGCAAAATCGACGGTTGGAAAATGCGCGCGCCAGTGCTCGGGAAGGTGATCCGCCTGAACATTTTCGGCCAGTTTGCCCGCACGCTCTCGACCTTGCTCATCAACGGCGTGCCGGTGCTCACCGCCCTCAAGATCACCGAGGAAATCATCCCGAACGTCATCGTCAAGGAAGCCATTTCCCAGACGCGCGAAGCGGTGACCGACGGCAAAACCATCGCCCAGCCGCTGGCCCGCAGCGGGCTGTTCCCGCAGCTCATGCTCGACCTGCTCAAGATTGGTGAGGATACCGGCGACGTGCCCGGCGCGCTCGAGAACATCGCCGACACTTACGAAAACGAATTGACGACGCAGTTGCGGGTGCTGACCAACTTGATCGAGCCGGCGATGATCATTTGCATGGCCATCGGTGTGGGCGGGCTGCTCTTCAGCATCCTCTCGGCGATGTTTGCGATTACGAGCAGCTTGAATCGGGGATGAAAACGGTGCGACAGATGGCGGCAGCATCGCGCTCAAGTTGCGTGTTGCGTGTTGCGTGTTGCGTCAAGCTTCTGGCGACGCGCGCAGCCAAACACTTGACGCACCACGCACCACGCACCACGCACCACGCACCACGTTGCCGCGCCTTCACGCTCCTGGAACTCCTCGTCGTCGTCGCCATCATGGCCATCGTGATGACCATCAGCGTTCCCTTCGTGCGGACGGCCATCGACAGCCCAAAAGGGATGAAAGGCGCCATCAAGGCGATTGCCGACGCTTGCAAGGACGCGCGAGCCATGGCGATCTTGCAACAGACTACCACCGAATTACGCATTCGCGCCGACGGATCAATCGAGTTTAGCGCCGTGGGCGCCAGAGGCGCTTCCCGGCAGTCGGAACGTGGGGGATTGGCCAATGAGCAATGGAGAACAGAGGAGCGGGCGTCCAACAAAGGGAGCGGTCAAGGGGCTGGTCCCAGGAAGTTGCCGGAGGGCGTAGGGATTGAAGCCATCCTTGCAAATGGGCAGGACGTGACGGAACTGGAAGTCGCCCGAATCCAATTCTTTGCCAACGGCACCTGTGACGAGTTGCAACTCGTGCTCTACCATCCAGAGAGTGGCCAGAGGCGGCAGGTGTGGCTCGACGTGGTCACGGCGACGGTGGATTTCGAGACCGATCCATCCAAGTTCAAGGTCCAATGAAACCGCTGAGTCGAAAGTCCAGGGTCGAAGGCCGAGAGCGGCAGCGGGGTTTGGCGTTCGTGGGCTCCGGCACTCGACCCTCGACGCTGGACCCTCGACGCCCTCGTGGCGCTTTCACCCTTCTGGAGGTCATCGTCGCCTGCGCCATCTTCTTCATGGTGGCCTTCGCGATTCTGGAATTGGTCACCCGCAGCCTGTCGGCCGCCAAGTCTCTGCAGAAGCGCGACCCGGACCCGGGCATCATCCTCCACGCCCTGTCGCTGACCAACACGTTCGAGGAGGGGACGATGTCCGGCGACTACGAGGACATCGCGCCCGGGATGTATAAGGACTACCGTTGGGAGGCGTTCATCACGGAGATCGGGAGCAACGGGCTTTTCCAAGTCGACGTCCTGACCTACAATAAACTCCGGCACAGCCAGAATCCGGCAACCGTCACCGGCCAGTTCTGGCGCCCCAACTCCAAGCCCGGCTCGGCAACGAAAGGACGGCCATGAAGCCATCGGTTTCACGCATCACGCATCACGCTTCACGCCCCGGCTTCACCCTCCTGGAATTGATGCTGTCCATCGGCATCTTCGCGATGGTGTTGATGGCCATTTACGCGACGTGGATTGCCATCCTGCGCGGCTCGCAGGCTGGATTGAAGGCCGCCGCCGAAGTGCAGCGGGCCCGCATCGCCATGCGCACGCTGGAGACTGCGTTCAACTCGACGGAGATGTTCGTGGCGAACATGAACTACTATCTGTTCATCGCGGATACGAGCGGGGACATGGCGGCCGTGAGCATGGCCGCGCGGGTGCCAGACGATTTTCTTGGAGCGAACCAATTCAAGATGCTGGATCAAAAAGTGCGCCGGATCTCCTTTTACACCGAGCCGGGACGCGATGGAATGGCGGAGTTGAAAATGACCATCGCGCCGATTCTGGTGGATACGAACAAGGATTACCAGCCCTACACGCTGACGCTGGCGCGCGACGTGACGCTCTTCAAGTTGGCCTTCTATGACCTGCAGAAAAACGAATGGCTCGATGAATGGAAATATACCAACAGGCTTCCCCGATTGGTCCAGTTCGCCCTCGGCCTGGGCAAGACGGGCAACGACGCCAGTAAACCGTACGATTTGGTCACGAGCCTCGTGGCGTTGCCTTCGGTGGCGGTGCAGCCGGATGTGCAGGGGGGAGGGCCAATTCGGCAGGGCCTCCCTGGGCAAGGCCTCCCTGGGCAAGGCGGGATTAGTGGTGGGAAAAGTGGTGGGAAAAGTGGTGGGAAATACCCTTAGATGAGAATTCGCACCCGCCAATCCCGTTCCGGCATCGCGCTCATCATCGTGCTCCTGGTGATTGTCGTGCTGGGCATCCTGGCCGGCGGCTTCGCCTATTCGATGAAGGTCGAAACCACGCTGGCTCGCCACGCCACTTTCAACACCGACCTCGATTGGGCCGGCCGCTCCGGGGTCGAAGTCGCCAAGTGGGTTCTATCCCAAAGCCTGGCCGGCCCTCAAGGCCCAGTCGGTTCGTTCAAGCGCGAATGGGGCGACTTCGGCGCCACAAACGACATCCTCGCCTCAGTGGACCTGAAGAACTACGAGATGGGTGACGCGCGGCTGTCGATCGACATCAAGGACCTCGACCGCAAATTCAATATCAACGTCGCTGACGAGTTCATTCTGCGGCAGGCGATGACCTTGATCGGCGTCGATGCGGCGGCCAGCTCGACCATCATTGGCTCGATCCTCGATTGGCGCGATACCGACAGCAACACGCACTTGAGCGGGGCCGAGAGCGATTATTACGAAGGACTTGACCCGCCGTATTTCGCCAAGGACGGGTGGATTGACGACCTGACCGAACTGCTGCTCGTGCGCGGAGTGACTCCGGCGATGTATTGGGGCTCCAGCGGCGGGGGCGTGCCGCCCGTGTTGAACCGGCCGGCGACCGGATTGAAAAGCGCCTTCGACGAGCCGACCTATGAGGTGGGCCTGGTTGACTTGTTCACGCCGATCTCCAGCCGACTCATCAATCTCAACACCGCTTCGGCCACCGTCTTCCAGCTCTGCCACCCCAACATCAGCTATGACGTCGCGCAGGGCATCATTGCCAGGCGCGCCGGTCTGGACGGACAGGAAGGGACCGACGATGACATGCCCTTCCGCAGCCCGCAGGAACTTACCGCCATCCCAATCCCGGGCATGACGCCGGAGGCCGCCCAGGCGCTTGCGGTACGCTCCACCGTTCGGAGCCTCTGTTTCGAGGTCCACATCAGCGTGGACATGCGAGGCACCAAACGCGAGTACGTGGCCATCCTCAGGCGCAACGGTCCCAAGGACATCCAGACGCTGAATCTCCACTGGAAGTGAGATTGCGGGGCTCTGTCGCACCGGGTCAGTGTAGCCGCGACCGTGAGGTCGCGGGCCGATTGCTCCTGTGCGGGAAAGAAATCGCAAAAAAACGTAAAAAAGAGCTTGCGCGAACCCGGGACTCCTGTATTTTCGCGGCCTGTTCTTCGGAACGCCTGCTGAAAGGCGGGCAAAACCAGCGGCTGGAAAACGAAAATAAATCGTTGACAGCCCGAGCGGCGCGGAGCAAAACTCGCCCCGCTTTTGAAATAGTGACTCAGATGCCGAGTCGCCAGGACGGGATCGGCACTGAGGTTTTTTGTCCCCTGAACGGGACCGGGAAACCGAACGGCGGTGGAACGGCAGCCGGGCAGTGGGCGGCAGATTTTGGGTGGCGACACCCGCTGCTCTTTGAAAATTGAAATGTGCGATAAGTGAGAGCCCCTTCAAGGAAGGCCAGTTAGTGGGCCGGCTTTGAAGAGTTTTAACGATTACGATTAAGCTGCCCGGTTTCACGACCGGGCAGGAATCAAGCTAACGTTTTTCTACGGAGAGTTTGATTCTGGCTCAGAACGAACGCTGGCGGCGTGGATAAGACATG
>CAZZAQ010000402.1:0-5071 GCA_964652165.1 uncultured Bifidobacterium sp. | reverse complement strand
GAGCGCTTCGTATGAGGCGGCCGCGGCGGTGTAGTTTCCCTGCTCGTATAGTTTGTTGGCGGCGTCGAAGTCCGAGCCAACGTCTGCCGCGCGGACTGGAAAGCCAGCCGCGAAAGCAAGCGCCGCCAGGAGCGCGGCCGCAGCACATCGGCGGGGCGAGTTGCCCAAATGATTACAACCCGGATTCAGTCTGAAAAGTGCCCGCAACAAATGCGGAATGACTCGGGCGCAACTTGACACCGCCCCAGCAGGCGGCGGGCGCACTCCCTCTCTTCCCTCCGAGGGAGGAGAGGGCCGGGGAGAGGAGGGCCGTTGCGTCCGAGTATCACCCCTTTCCATGAACTTGGTAGGGCCGACCTGCCGGTCGGCCTGGACGCGCCGCAGCGCGTCCCTACCGGGTTCATCGCTCCGATGCGCGATTTGGGAATCGAGGAGGCTTCCCATAAGCCTCAAAATTCCTGCTTGGTTCTCATTCCCTTGCCCCCATTCCCTTGCCAGCACCGTGCTCCGTGCAGCCGAAGACACTTCCGGATTTGGCAGGGGAATGGGGGCAAGGGAATCATGCCTTCAACCGCTGCAATTCGCGCAGGACGCCTTCGAGTTTCGGAATGAGCGCCGTGAGTTCCTGGCTGGAGGTCGTCGGCGCGTAGCGGGCGGCGTTGCAGGTCTGAAAGAGCTCGCGCAGGTGCTTGAGGACTTCGTCCGGAGCACCGAGGCCGCGAAGGCGCTCGTCGATGACGGCCTCCGTGATCGCGGAGGCGGGAAGATCGAGGCGTTCGCCGAGTTGTTCCTGGAGAAGGCGAA
The DNA here is from genome assembly GCA_964652165.1 of uncultured Bifidobacterium sp. GTDB lineage: Bacteria > Verrucomicrobiota > Verrucomicrobiia > Limisphaerales > JADJPG01 > DASTLJ01. The sequence goes on along the minus strand of CAZZAQ010000402.1, from coordinate 4,267 downwards.
AGAGCGTCGCGAAGAACTCGGCCGACTTCTGCGCGCCGGCGTAGGCGCGCAATTCCTTCAGGCCTTCGCGGACACGCGCGGCGACTTCGCGCTGGCGGCGGCGCCTTGGGTTGTTCGCCAGCAACTCGACCCGCTTCCGCCAGAGCAGGAGCGAAATCCAGAGCAGCACCGGCGCGCTTTGGGCGCCGAGGAACCACGGCTGCGCCACAAGCAGTTGCGCGGGCCGCGCGGCGTCGAGCCGCGGGCGGATGTGGACGATGTCGTCGGCGGGCGGCGGAGTGGTGGCGGCGGATGCGTTCGTGAGCGCGGGCGGCGGCGCGGCGGCGGTGACGGCGGGGCGTATGTTCAGGGGCACAGCCGGGCTGCTGAGCGTGCGGTAAGCCTTGGACTGTGGATCGAAGAAGCTGAAGCGCAGCGGCGGGAGCACCTTGATCTCGTGGTTCAGCGGGATGACGACCTGTTCGAAGCTCTTGATGCCCGAAAGGCCGAGCGCATCGTTCACGTCGGTCTTGGCGGTCGCGGGGTAGGTGGTGAAGTCGCGCCACTCGGCTTGCGCGGGGAGCTGGAGGCTTTCGATGGGGCCATTGCCCGCGATCTGCACGCGGACGGTGATGGGATCGCCAACGATCAGGTTCGTGGGGCCGACCGTGGCATTCATGCGGTAACTGCCAATGGCGCCGTTGAAACCGGCGGGGACATTTTCCTTTGGCAGCGGCAGGACGCGCATTGTCACGATGTCGCTTTTCAGGACCGTGGGCCGCTGCTGGTACTCGGGGCCCCGGCCGAAGAAGCCAATTGGGTCGCGCGTCCGGACCGGATTGGCGATGGGCACGAGAATGGTGAGCGAGCTTTCCGCAGGGCCGAGCTGGACCGTGCCGGTGCGCGCGGCCGTCACGGTGAGCTGGCAGATGACGAGGTTGTAGATGCCGTTGCCGACCTGGGTGCGGGTCTGGTTCGGCTTTGGCATCGGCCCGAGCGAGAAACCGTCGGCGTTCAATTGCGGGACGTGGACTTCCTGGGCGGTCTGCCAGTAGAGCTGCATTTCCACGGCGAAGGGTTCGCCAACGTACACCTCCGTTTTGGGCACGATGAGGCGGAGGAAGGCGAGGTTCGTCAGGGCCGCCTGCGCCGCCGCCGCGGCACCCTCGGCGTTGACGATTTTCAAGGCGAGTGGCCGCGACGTGAGCACCGCGCCGCCGGCTCGACCCTGGATCGCGGGAATCACAACGTCACCCGGCTGCGTGGGGACGAGTTTGAAATCGAAGATGATGCGACTGGACTGCTGGCCATTGACGAAGCTGAATTCGCTCCGCTGGCTGTTTCCGGGCGCAAGCGTGACGTTTGGAATGGGCGGCAGCGTGGGTGGATCGGCGGCGCCGACGCCGTCGAACGCGAGCGACAGCGTCACGCTCTCGCCCACCGGCACGACGTTTCGGTCGAGCGTGGCGGTGAGGGAAGCAGCGGACGCGCCGCAAAGCATCGTGAGGAAAAGCAGCGCGATGGCGGGGAGGAATTGCCTTCCCGCGCCCATTGTGGTTCTGCGTCCAAAGCCCATCGTTCGTGCAACGATTTTCCACATTCGCCCAGCCAAATCAAAACCCAAAAGAAAATACAATAGAAAATCCTTGCGCAACGTCAGTTACTGGGTAGCAGTGCGAACACTGACCATAAAAAGGACCAAATCAATATCATTCAAAAGCTTATGAAAAAACTCATCGCTGTCGCTCTCATGGCGGCCTTTGCCGCGTTCACCACCTTGAAAGTCCAGGCGGACGACAAGGACCAGAAGCCCCCGCCGGCTGAAAAGGGGAAGGCCGAGAAGGGGGACAAATCCAGCCACCTGCCGTTCCACGGCAAAGTTGTGTCCGTCGATAAAGCCGCCAATTCCATCAAGGTTGGCCAACGCGTCTACTACGTCGTGGGAACCACCAAGGTCAACAAGACCGGCAAGAAGGCGACGTTGGACGACGTGACCGTCGGCGAAGAGGTTCGGGGCGCCTACACGGACAACGGCGGCAAGCTCGAATTGTTGAGCCTGAGCATCGGTCCCGCGCCGGAAAAGAAGCCCAAGGGAGACAAGTAGCCACCGGCCCGCGCACGCATTGCACGGTTCGGAGCACGGACAGCTTTGTCCGCGCGTTGCTGTTGCTCGCTGATATTGGCGCGGACAAGAGTGCGTCTTCGGCGTAGCTGCGACCGTGAGGTCGCAGGGCGGGGAAGCAGCAGGTTCGGCAGAGGCACTGACTTCGTTCCGGCTTTTGAATTGAGCCTGCGACCTCACGGTCGCAGCTACGTGAAACAGATACGTTCCAGCCCGAGCCACTCCTTCCTGTTTCAGGCTTCCGCCAACGGCATGAAATGGTTCTTCCCCACCGTGATCGGCCTCGATGTGCTTTTACTCGCGCTACCGACGAGCTGGATGGCGCCGAGGGCCGAGTTCTGGTGTGCCGCGACCCTCGCCGTCGCCACGGCGTTGCTCTGGTTATGCCTCAAGGTGTCCCACGACGACTGACCGGCGCATCCAGGCTCAGTCCACCATCGCCGCCACCGCCGCTTCTTGAAGCGCGCGGCGGACCTCCGACGCATCGGCGTTCCCAATCTTCGCCCGCTGAATCATCAGCACCACGATCAAATCCTTCTTCGGGTCGGCCCAGCTTTGCGTGCCGTAGGCCCCGCCATGGCCGAACGTGCCGGCGGACAACATCTCCGTCACGCCCTTCGGTGCCTTCACCACGGCGAAGCCCAGGCCCCAGCTCATGCCGTCGGTGAAGCCCGTCTTGATGTCACTCGTTTGCGTGCGGGTCAACTGCGACACCGCCTCGCGCGAGAGCAGGCGCTTGCCGCGCCATTCGCCGCCCTCGAGCATCATCTGGTAGAAGCGCGCGACATCCGCTGCCGTGGAGAACAGCCCGCCGGACGGAAACGGCGGCCGTTCGTGGTCGCTGATCCCGCCCTTGATGAACCAGATGTCCGTCAACTCCAGCCCGCCGCCCGGCTTTGGCTGATAGGGCTTCGCCAGGCGCCTGGCCTGCGCTGGCGTGGGCCAGAAAGTCGTCTCCTTCATTCCGAGCGGATTGAACAGCCGCTTCTGCAGGAATTCGTCGAAGGGCTGGCCGGAGGCGACTTCGACGATGCGGCCCAGCGTATTGATGCCCGAATTGCAGTACTCCCACTTGCTGCCCGGCGGAAATTTGAGCGGCTGCTGCGAATAAGCCATCGCCAACTCCGCCAGCGTCGAGTGCATCCGGGGCAACGTCACATCGCCCAGGCCCGACGTGTGCGTGAGCAGATCGCGCACGGTGATCGGTCGCGCCGGCTTCACCAGCGTCATGTTCGTCGCGCTGCGCGACTGCGTCAGCCACTGATCTTTGAACTCCGGCAAATGCTTCTCCACGGGTTCGTCCACCGACAGTTTGCCGTCGTCCTGTAACATCAGCACCGCCACGGCGGTCATCGGCTTCGTCATCGACGCGATCCAGAAGAGGTTGTCCGGGCGCATCGGGGTCTTGCTCGCAAGATCGGCGAAGCCGACCGCCTCGACGCTCGCCACCTGCCCGCTCCGCGCCACAAGCGTCACTGCGCCGGACACCGTGCTGTCATCGACAAACTTCTGCATGCGCGCGGGAATCTCTTTGAGCCTGGCGGGATCAAACCCGGCTGAAGGCGCGGCAGCGAGGGGCGGTAATGCGAACAGGACGGCGGCGAATAGGAACAGGCTGAAGCGAAGGGAGGAATTCATGGGCGGGAAGTTAAGGAAGCGGCCTGTGGAGAACCAGTCGATTCTCGCGGATGCCGGGCGCGGGGCGCACCTTGAGGACCTGATGCCCAAATCGTTGGTGGTAGGGCGCGCCGCGCTGCGCGCGCCAGGCTGGGGAAGGAAGAGCCGTTGGTGGTAGGGCGCGCCGCTCCGCGCGCGCCGGGGGCGAAAGGAAGAACGATTGGCCCATTCGTGGCGGCGGGAGTTAGGGAAAATGAGGAACGCCTCGGTGCGATGCTCGGCGCGCGCGGAGCGACGCGCCCTACCTGACGCAAGTCACCCGAGCCTGGGCGGAGGACGATCCCGCGGGCGATAGACCCACCGCCAGTCCTCGGCGCGCTCGCAGAGACCAAGGCGCACCGGGTTCATCAGGATGTAACTCGTCCGTTGCTGTTCCTCGTGATGATCCCGCAAACGGCGGTCAAAGAAATCGCGTTGCCAATCGATCTTCTGGTGCGTGGCCAGATAATGCTTCCAGTTCGCCACCGCCTTCTTCATCCCCGGTTCAGG
>CAZZAQ010000401.1:0-5073 GCA_964652165.1 uncultured Bifidobacterium sp. | reverse complement strand
CCCAGCAATAGTTGTCCAATGGCACTCCGCCTGAGGAACGCGCGGCCAGGCAACGGCCGCTTTCGCTTCGGACGAACTGGCCGCCGACGTACAGCTTGTAGGTTTTCCGCACGTCGAGTCGCTGGTCGTTCATGTCCGGTGGGGCCACGAAGGCCATTTCATTCCACTCAGGCCTTGCCGCCGAAGGAGACGTAGTCATCCAGGTCGAGCAGGTCGAACCATGACGCGATGTCCTCGCGCCGCGGGCCGCATTTTTGGTGTTGGTCGTTGAAGTACTCGCGCGATTCCTCGTCCGCCGGTCCCCGCGTGTCCTGCCAGGCCGACCAGGCCGCGATTTTGGGTTCGGTGCGCCGATGCTTCGCATGCGCCTGAATCCAGGCCAGGATCGCTCCGTCGCCTTTGCCCGTCGCAAGCTGCTTCTTCAAAGCCCCAGCCGAAATCCCGACGAAGTCCAGGAATCGCAGGTCCAGGGGACAGGCGAATTTGTACTCGCCGAGTTTGCCCGCGAGGGCGGCCCGGCCCTTGTCGAGAATGCGCGGCAGGACAGCGAAACCGCCAAGCCGCACCCGCGGGCTGCGCGGCGGATGCTTCGTCAGGTCGGGAGTCGACAGTGGCATAGTGTTGTTTCAGCCAAAGAGTGTACTCGATGTGGTCGCAACCGAAAAGCCTTATCCGCATTCGGAGGAAATGCCGCAAGAAGGCACAAATGGGGAATGGCTGTGTGCCTTCTGTGCCCATTGTTCTGCAATCCATTAGAATCCTGTTCGGCTGCGAGGATTTCGGAGCGCGGCTCTGTGAGCCGCAGCATCTTCGCACGCCGTTCGTCTTCCGTAATCTTCAACGTGCCTTGGACTTGGGAAACTGCTGCGGCTCACAGAGCCGCGCTCCGCGCGGGTTGCGGCGCTATCGCGTTGTGCCTTCTTGCGGTCATTCCGGCATTAGTCTCAGTTTGCAGCGGATTGGAACTGTTGCGCCGACGGTCCGGCTTTGGCTCAATCGCTTCGCCGTGCCGGGTCTGTTCGTCCCGCTCTCCGTGCGCCGTGATCACCATTCAGCCAGCGACCCCCGACGATATCCCGACGCTGCGCGCCCTCGCGCGCCGCATCTGGCACGAGTACTACGCCGGCATTATCTCCCGCGAGCAGATCGACTACATGCTGGCCCGAATGTACGCCGCGAAGACCCTCCGGCGGGAGATGGCGGAAAGAGTCGCCTGGGATCTGGTCATCCGCCAAACCGAGCCGGTGGGCTTTATCTCGTGCTCCTTCGACACCGCGAGCCGGCGAGTGAAGCTGAGCAAACTCTACCTCCTGCCTGCCTGGCACGGCCGCGGTATCGGACGCCAGATGCTCCGACACGTCCAAGCCAGGTCCGCCGAACTCGGTGCGCTCGAAATCTGGCTCCAGGTCAACAAACAGAACACGCGGGCCATCCGTGCCTACGAGCGCGCAGGCTTCAGCATTCGCGAAGCCGTCGTCACCGACATCGGCGGCGGTTTTGTGATGGACGACTTCATCATGGTGCTCCGGCTCCGCATGCCGAACGATTGATCCTAAAAACGGCAGTTCAACCGCAGATGGACGCAGATGGACGCAGATGCCAAGGGAGATCCAAGCCGGAGACGCTTCACCTGATGGGTGAAACGCGCCCATCCGCATGGCCCGTTTGTCAGGAGTAGTTTATCTGCGTTCATCTGTGTTTATCTGCGGTTTTCAGGTTGATCCGCCAATCGGCACACCGTCACTTCGCCAGCGCCGCCGCGAGCAGTTCGGCCATGTGCAATGCCCGCGTGCCCGCTAAATGTTCGATTTGGTGCCGGCAGCTTGTGCCGGAGGCCACGAGCGTCGCGCCCGCGGGCAACCGGCCAATCTTCGCCAGGAGCGGAGCAGCGACCTTCGCGGATAGCTCCTGTTTTTCTTCCAACATGCCGAACGCGCCGGCCATGCCGCAGCAACCCGTTTCGAGCAGCGTGGCGTTGCGGCCCGGCAATCGCCGCGCCAGCCGGGCCATGAACGAGGGGTTTGCAAGCGACTTGGCGTGACAGTGCGCGTGGATGGCGACGTCACTCACGGCCGGAACGAAAGCGAGCGCTTCCGGCTCGCGCGCCAGGAGGTCGTCGATGAATTGATCGAAGAGGAGGCAGCGCGCGCCGACGGCCTCGACGCCGGGCAGCTTCAATTCGCGGTAATCCTCGACGAACATCGACCAGCAGGAAGGTTCGAGGAAGAGGATGGGCGGGGTGACCGATCCTTCATCGCTCGTGAGGCGATTCGGACGCGCGGATGCGTTCTCACCCCTCACCCCGGCCCTCTCCCCGTCGCTTGCATTCAGCGTAGCTGCGACCGTGAGGTCGCAGGACGGCGGCGCGGAAACTTGGGCAGCGGGCTCGCTTTCGATCCCGCTTGAGAATTCAGCCCGCGACCTCACGGTCGCAGCTACGCCAAACTGATTGTCGTCGTCGCCTGTCGCAAGGAGACTCAGATTGTGCAGGCCGAGTGCCGCGGCGCGGTCGAGGTCGCCCTGGCTGAACGCCGGCCGGCCGCAGCACTTGCGGCCCGCAACGAGCGCGACTTCGAACCCCGCCGCCTCGAGCACGGCTACCGCCGCACGCCCGATGTGCGGCTCGTGATAACGGACGAATGTGTCGTCCCAGAGGAACACTTTGCCGCGAAGCTTCTTCGAGTGAGAATCTTCCAAAGCCAATCTTCGCGCATCAAGCCCCTGAGCTGCGGTAGGGACGCGCTGCCGCGCGTCCAGGCCGGCCGGCCGGTCGGCCCTACCACGTTCTTGGGGAGGCGATTCAAAAGCCGGCTTCCGGCGCGCGAACCAGTGGTCAAAGCGCTCCGCCGCGTAGCGCGGGAGCGGACGGCCCGGCGACAAGCCCGCCCGCCTCGCCAGCAGCTTGCGCAACATCGGCCACTTCAGCGCGGCGTTGGCCAGGCCCGGCGCCAGGCAGCCGAGCTTGCCGAGCAGATCCACTCGCCCGAGCAGGCGCTCGCGCAACGGCAGGCCGTCGCGCCGCCATCGGGCGTGGAGCAGTTCGGCCTTCAGCAGCGCCAGATTCACGTTCGACGGACACTCAGTCGTGCAGGCCTTGCAGGACAGACAGTGGCCAAGCGCGGCTTCCAGTTCGGCGGCGCGCAACGGATCGGGGCTGAAGCGCTGTTCCAGCGCGGCGCGGATGACGTTGGCCCGGCCGCGCGTGGACATGACTTCCTCACCCGTCGCCACGAACGTCGGGCACATCGTCGGCGCCTCTTTGCGGCAGCCGCCACAGCCGTTGCACTGTTCGAGGTTGCGGACGAACGAGCCATCCTTCGCCGCGAACGCGAGCACCGGCGCGAAGGGCAGCCGCAGTTCGGCGTCGCTGAGGCGCAAGTCGCGGTCGCACTTGAAGCGGCCGGTATCCAGGAGCTTGCCCGGGTTGAACTGGTTGCCGGGGTCGAACACGTCCTTGACGCCGCGCATGACGCCGAGCAGTTCCGGGCCGAGTTGTTCGGCCAGAAACTCGGTGCGCGCGATGCCGACGCCGTGCTCCGCGGCGAGCGAGCCTTTGAACTGCCGAACGAGCGCGGACACTTCCTGCATCAGATGGCGGAGCTTGCGCACGTCCTCACCCCGGTGCAGGTCGAGCACGGGCCGGACGTGCAAAAGGCCTGAAGCGGCGTGACCGTAGAAACAGGCGCGCAACCCGAGCGGATCGAGCAGCGAGCGCAACCCGGCCACGTACTCGGGCAGTTGCGCGGGCCGCACCGCGGCGTCCTCGATGCCCGTCACGGGCTTGGCGTCGCCGGCGCATCCGGTCAGCAAGGCGACGCCGGCTTTGCGCATCGCCCAGACGAGCCCGGCTTCCGCGGCGGATTTCAGAATGAGCGTGCGCAATCCCAGCCGCTTGGCGGCCAGCGCCGCGAGACGATCGGCGACGGCATCGTCGAAAAACTCGACGATGAGGATCGATTCGCAGGGACGCGCGTCCAGGTCGAGCAGGTCCCGCGCGGCCTGGAAGGCGAGTTGACCCTTGGTCTGATCGAGCAACACGCGGTCCACGTGCTCCAGGGCCGCGGGCCGAAGGGGCAGCAGTTCGACCGTGGCTTGCATCGCCTCGGCTACGCTGGCGAAGAACACCAGGCCGACGCCGCGTTCGCGCGGGAGCGGGACGATGTTGAGTTCCGCCGAAAAAATCCCGGCCAGCGTGCCTTCGCTGCCGGCCAGCACGTGGCTGAGGTTGCCCGGCTCGCGCAGAAAACGGTCGATCCCATAACCGGGCCAGCGCTTCAACAGATCGGACGGCATCCGCCCGGCGACGAGTTTGGCGTGAGCATAGACCAGTGACCCAATCCGCTGCGCTTGCTCGCGAAGGCCGGCGCGGTCCAGGCCAATCTCAACGACGCGGCCGTCGGCGAGGACGATTTCCAGGGCGCGAACGTGATCGGCGGTCGTCCCGTAAACCGGCACGTGGGAGCCCGAGGAATTGTTCGCAATCATTCCGCCGAGCGACGCGCGCGAGCTGGTCGCCACGTCCGGTCCGAAGCAAAGGCCGCGCGGCTTCAGGAAGGCGTTGAGTTCATCCAGCACGACTCCGGCCCCGACGCGCACGGTGCGGTGTTCGAGGTCCAGGCTGTGGATGCGCCGGTTGTGCCGCGCGAATTCGACAACGAGGCCCTCGCCGAGGGCCCCGCCGACCAGACCCGTGCCGGCGCCGCGCGGGATGACGGAGACGCCCGCTTCGGCCGCCGCGCGGAGGATTGAGGCTGCTTGCGCCGCGCTGCGCGGGAAGGCGACACCGAAAGGTTCGATGCGATGAATCGAGGCGTCCGTGGCGTGAAGCTGTCGGGTCAGTTCGTCGAAGGCGACCTCGCAGTCCGTCCCGGCAAGCAGGGAACGCTGTTGGGCCGGGCTCATCGCGGTGGCACGTTAGATTCGCGGGCCGAACATGACAACGATGATTCGGACGCAGCCGGACGCAAGTCCGGTTTTGTCTACCGAGTAAGGCACGATTCCTCAGCCCGGAGGGCTGGCAGAAATTAGCCGGGGGTTGAGCGCAGCGCACTGCTGTCCAGTCAATTTTCATTG
>CAZZAQ010000400.1:0-5097 GCA_964652165.1 uncultured Bifidobacterium sp. | reverse complement strand
CCGGAGGCGCCGTCGCTGAGCGTCGCGCGGGCGGGCGGCAACCTGGTGATTTCGTGGCCCGACACGTTTGGCGGGTTCACGCTGGAGACAACGGCGTCGTTGACCGCGCCCGTGACGTGGATGCCTGTGGGCATCGCGCCCGTGCAGGGCGGCGGCCGTTTCACGGTGACGGTTCCGATTGCGGGCGGCAATGCATTCTTCCGCCTGCGCGCGCCGTGACCTGGATAGTTTGGAATTTGAAAACTGATTCGAGTATGCAAAAGCTGCGAGACGGAGTTGGGAAGGTCTGGGCGTTCCTGGCGCTGTGCGGCTTGGCGTGGATGGCCGGCGGCCCGGCGCCGGCGCGCGCGCAATCGACCTACCAGTTCGCCATCCCCACTTTCAGCGTCTATGAAAACGGCACCAACGTGACGATCGTCGTCCTCCGCACGGGCGACACGACGGCGCCGGGGAGCGTGAATTTTGCGACCAGCGACGGCCCGATGGGGCCCAACGGCGCTCAATCGACGCCCACTCCCGGTGACTATACGCCCACCAACGGCGTGTTGGACTTCCTGCCCGGTGAAATCGTGCAGACCTTCGACGTGTTCGTGACCGATGATCAAACACAGGAAACTGACGAACTGTTCAACGTCACTCTCTCTAACCCGAACGGCGGCACACTTGGCCTTTTCAGCACGGCGCAAGTGCTGATCTTCGACAACGACGCTTGTTTCTCCTTTTCGCAACTTGTATACCAAGTGGATGAGGATGCTACCAACGCGATCATCACCATTAACCGTAGCTTGCCCACCAGCGCGGATTCCTCCGTAGTTCTCCAGACCTTCAACGGACCTCAGGGCGGGGCGGTAGCGCCAGGGGATTATACGGCCATCGCAGACATTCTTCGCTTCACGAACAACCAGTCCAGCATCCAAGTGGCGATCCCGATCATCGACGACTGCCTCGTCGAGACCAACGCCGTCCTGAGCAATCGTTTAGAAGGCATCCTCCTGGTGCTGACCAACGCAATTGGCGGGAAGGTCGGTTCGCCCGGCTGCCCCCCCAACGTCGCCATACTGAACATCCTGGACAACGATACGGCCGCCGGACAGATCGCCTTCACTTTCGCCGGACCGCAACGAGTGATGGAGGACGAAACGCGCCCTTTGGTCCTGCGCGTCCGGGTGTCGCGCCTGTGTGGCACCAATGGGGCGGTGAGCGTGGACTTCGAAATGTTCAATGATGTCAACATCGCTCCCCCCAACCTGTGCAACGGCCAACTGGACGCGTACTGGAGCGGACAGCGGCCGGATTACGTCTTCAACAATTCGGTGATCTTTCCCAATGGCCTGCCGGGCGGCACGCTCACCTGGGCCAATGGCGACAACCAGGACAAGTTCATCGAAATCTTTCCGATCAACGACAACCGGGTGGAACTGGACGAAAGCATCTTCATCCGCCTGGTCCGGCCCACGGGCGGGGTGTCCATTTCCGCGGCGCGCCGCGTCTACGAGTACATCATCCAGAATGACGACGCGCCGGCCGGTTCGGCGGACACCGACTACAACACGCTCGGCGTGCTCAACCCGACGCCCGGCGCCAACAGCACGGTCTATGCGGCGGTGACCTACCAGGACGGCACGGAGCGGACGCTCATCGGCGGGGACTTTTCAGCGGTGAACGCCATCGTGCGCAATGGCGTCGCCCGCATTCTCAGAACCGGGTTTGTGGACCAGACGTTCGATCCCGGCTCGGGGGCCGACGGCTTCGTCAGTTGCATCGTGCTCCAACCCGACGGCAAGGTGCTGGTGGGCGGGGGCTTCACGTCGATGGACAACATCAGCCGTTACGGCATCGCCCGGTTGAACGACAACGGGTCGCTGGACACGACCTTCGACGTGGGCGCCGGTGCCAACGGTTCCGTCCAGGCCATTGCGCTGCAACCCGACGGCAAAGTCATTATCGCGGGCGACTTCACCGCCTACAACAATGTCCCGCGCCAGCGCATCGCGCGGCTTAACGACGACGGCTCACTCGACCTGAGCTTCGACCCGGGCGAGGGACCGGACGACGTCGTCTATGCGCTGGCCTTGCAATCGGACGGCAAGGTGATTCTCGGCGGGGACTTCCGGCAGGTGTACGGCCAGTTCAACAACCGTATCGCCCGCCTGGAAACCAACGGCGTCGTTGACAATGCGTGGCTGCCGATCGCGGGCGCCGACGGCACGGTTTACGCCATCCGCCTCCAGGCCAACGGCCAGGCCGTCATCGGCGGCGCGTTCCGGACTTACGACGGCGAGCCGATCAGCGGCCTGGCGCGCCTCAGCGCCGACGGCACGCTCGACCAAACTTTTGGCGCCTGTTACGGCATTGACGGCGCGGTCTACGCGGTGGCCATCCAAACGGACGGCAAAATCCTCATCGGAGGCGATTTCGTCGCCTACAACCAGACCGGCCGCACCAACCTGGCGCGGGTGCTGACGGACGGTTCGCTTGACACGACGTTTCTGGACAATTTCTACAACGAGAGCCAGCCGGGAACCGATTCATTCGTCGCCGCGATTTCCCTGCAACAGAACGGCAACGTGATCATCGGCGGCGGCTTCTCTGTGGTTGGGGGAGGCTGGAACTATGTGATCCCGACCCGCTACGTGCCGCCGGAACACACGGAAATCCGCTTCAACTACGCCCGCGTGCTGGGCAATCTCACGGAGCCGGGACCGTCCGGGTTCACTACCGCGGTGGACAACTCGCCGGGCAACCTGCAATTCATCCAGGCCGCTTATCCCATTGATGAAGACGTGCTCGGCGGAGTGCTGGCGGTCACGGTGCAGCGGATCAATGGCGGCCTGGGCGGCGTCCAGGTCCATTACCGGACCGTGGACGGATCGGCCCGATCGAACATCGACTACGTGCCGGTGTCGGGGACCGTCGCCTGGGCTGATTGCTCGGCGGGCCAGCGGCTGATCTTCATTCCCATTCTCGACAATTCGGTGGTGGACGGGAACAAGAACTTCTTCGTCGAGTTGTCGCAGCCGGAAAGCTTCGGTCCGTTCCAGACCAACCAGCCGGCGCTGGGATTCAATTGCCGTTCCGAGGTCGTCATCGTGGATGACGACGAGGCTCACGGCGTCATCGGATTCGCCCGGCCCATCTACAGCTTCAAGGAAGACGTGTTCGACGCCATCATCAGCGTGAACCGCACCAACGGCTCGGAAGGCCTGGTCACGGTGCAATACCAGACGCTCAACGGCTCGGCTGTTGGCGGGACGCTGCCTTCCACGACAAACGATTTCCGCACCATCACCAATGGCACCCTTACTTTCGGAACAGGCGAGACCAACAAGACCTTTGCGGTCCGGATCAACAACGACATCCTGAGCGAGTTTGAGGAGACTTTCAGCGTGCGCCTGTTCAACGTGACTGGCGGCGGCACGCTGGGCCTGACCAACGCCAGCGTCCTCATCTTCGATAACGAAACGACCGGCGCGGGCAGCATCAGTTTCACGGCCACGGACTTCACCGTGGGCGAGAGCGGCGGACAGGCCAACATCACCTTGAGGCGCACCGGCGCCAGCCAGGGAAGCGTCAGCGTCGAGTTCCGCACGACCGACCTGCCGCCGGGCGCCGGGGCGGCGCGCGCCTCGGTGGATTACGGCGGCATCACCAATACGGTCACGTTTGGCGCGGGCGTGACGCAGCAGGTGGTGCAAATCCCCATACTGGGAGACCGCTTTGTGGAAGGCCCCGAGCAGGTCGCCTTGAGTGTGCTGAACGTCATGGGCGGCGCGTCCATTGGATTCATCAACACCGCCACGCTGACAATCCAGGACGACGACGCCTACGGCTCGCTGTCGTTTGGCTCGGTCAACTACTACACGCCCGAAGAGGGCGGGGTCGCGATCATCGACGTCGTCCGGACCGGCGGCGACGCCGAGGAAGTCACGGTGGATTTCCAAGCGCTTGGCGGCAGCGCAACGGACACGCTGGACTTCCTCAGCACCAATGGGACGCTGACCTTCCCGGACGGCGTGACCGTTCAGACGATCTCCGTGCCGATCCTCAACGATCCGGACCTGGAGGGGCCTGAAACGGTGCTGCTCTCCCTGTTCAACTTTTCGAAGGCCCCGGCCGGTCCGATCACCAACACGGTGCTCACCATCAATGATAACGAGTCCCAGGCCGTGCCGGCGGGATCCATCGACACATCATTCAGCCCGGTGCCCGGCCCGAACGCCTTCGTCAACACCATCGCGCTCCAACCGGACGGGCAACTTTTGGTGGGCGGGGAGTTCACCGCGTTCGGCGGTGTCGTGCGGCGTCGTGTGGCGCGGATGAACGTCGATGGCAGCGTGGATCAGAGCTTCGATCCAGGGCCGGGGGCGGACGGGGACGTCAACGCACTGGTGTTGCAGCCGGACGGGAAGGTGATCGTGGCCGGGGCATTCATGCGCATGGGCAACCGCAATCGGGGCCACATCGCGCGGCTGACCAGTTCGGGCGCGCTCGACACTTCCTTCAATCCCGGCTCCGGCGCCGACAACCCCGTCTTCGCACTGGCATTGCAGCCGGACGGCAAAGTGCTGCTGGGCGGCGACTTCGCCACCTTCAACGGAATTTCCCGGAAGGGCATCGCCCGGCTCAACGCCAACGGCGTCAACGATTCGACGTTCCAACCTGGCACGGGCGCGGGCGGCACGGTGTTCGCCCTGGCGCTGTTGCCGGACGGGAGGATGCTCGTCGGGGGCGAATTCACGACGTTCAACAATCTGAACGTCCCCTACCTGGCGCGGCTCAACGCCGACGGCTCTGTGGACGGGACGTTCGACAGCACCGCTCCGCTCAACGGCAACGTGCGCGCCATTGTCGTTCAGCCCGACGGCCGCATCGTCATCGGCGGATCCTTCACGCGGATCGGCGCGACGCTCCGGCCTTACGTCGCCCGTCTCAACGCGGACGGGTCGCTGGACGGAATGTTCGATCCGGGGGCGGGGGCGGACAGCTTCGTGTATTCGGCGGCCGTGCAGAGCGATGGAAAGATCCTGATTGCCGGCGAATTCACCAGCGTCGGCGGGTTGGCCCAGAATCGCCTCGCCCGGCTGCAAAGCAACGGCG
>CAZZAQ010000399.1:0-5104 GCA_964652165.1 uncultured Bifidobacterium sp. | reverse complement strand
CGACACGGGGCCGGGCATTGCGCCGGAGGACCAGGAGCGCATCTTCGAGGAGTTCCAGCAGGCCGACACCTCGAGCACGAGGAAGAAAGGCGGCACGGGGCTCGGTCTCTCGATCGCGAAGCGCATCCTTGCGCTCCACGGTGGGCGCATCTGGGTCGAGTCCGCGCTTGGGAAGGGTTCGACCTTCTCCTTCACGCTGCCGGTCCGCGTCGAGCGCATGGCGGAGGTCACTTGAGCCGGCGCATCCTGCTGATCGAGGACCACGAGGACAATCGCCGGATCGTCCGCGATCTCCTCACGCCCGCCGGCTACGCCGCGAAGCTCGTCCCGCTGCTCCAGCCGCTCGGCCTGAAAATCCTCGTCGAGCACGGCAGGTTCATCGTCGGCAACGCCGGCATTCTCGTCACCCGCGTGGAGCATGTGAAGCGCACGGGCCGGAAGAATTTCGTCATCGTGGACGCGGCGATGAACGATCTCATCCGACCGGCCTTCTACGATTCGTATCATGAGATACTCCCCGTCGCCCACCGCAACGGCGGGCGCGTCCGCTCCGACGTCGTCGGGCCGATCTGCGAGTCCGGCGATTACTTCGCCAAGGACCGGCCATTGCCCAAACTGGCCGAAGGCGACCCGCTGGCGCTCATGAGCGCCGGGGCGTACGGATTCGTCATGGCTTCCAATTACAACACCCGCGCGCACGCCGCCGAAGTGCTGGTCCATGGCGCCAAGGCCGCGCTGGTCCGCCCACGCCAGCGCCTCCCGGAGATCTGGGCCGGCGAGAGAATTCCGGCCTGGCTCAAGTAGCGGCGAACCCCAGTCGGGCCGCAAGACGGAACACGGAGGTACTGCCGCAAAAAGGCACGAGCGGCACAGAACGATATCTTGGGCGCATCCGGACTTCGTTGGGGTTGGAACTCCCTCTCCCCGCGACGGAGGAGCGGGGAGGGCCGGGGAGAGGGGAAATCTCTGTTCGCAACGGCCCTCCTCTCCCCGGCCCTCTCCTCCCTCGGAGGGAGGAGAGGGAGTAGACGGGCGTGGCGGCCCCAACTGTGTCGAGATGCGCCCGGATATCTTTTTTGCGCTTTTTGCGCCTTTTCGCGGCGAAGGCAAACCTGGAAGCTGTACGAAATCCTGCCCTATGATGTCGTGGCCTCACTGCGGCGGCGATAATCCAGCCACCACCCGCCTCGCGATTGACGCGATGATTCCCCGTTCGTTGGCGTGGTCCGTCGTGAACGTCACCAACACGAACCGCGCGCCATCCGGCAACTCGACATAAGCCGCGTCATGCCGCGTTTGGCTCGTCCAGCCGGCCTTGGACCACAGCCTGGCGCCGGCAGGCAATCCCAACGCCGTAAATCCGGGCGCCTGGCCGTCGGGGTCCTTCGACTTGGCCGCCGGGTCTCGTTTCATCAACTCGAGCATCTCGCCGGAACGCTTCGCCGTCACCGCACGGCCCGTCGCGATTTCCGTCAGCAACCGGGCCGTCGCGTCCGTCGTGAGCATGTTGCGACTGGGCTTGTGCCGTTGGATGGACTGGGATTCCCTGCCGTAGGGGCCTTCGCACCACGGCTTTTTGTTGGCGTTGATATTCGTGTAACCAAGCGAGAGGAAATAGCGGTTCACGGCGTTGCGCTTCTCGAACCATTCGTCGATCTCGCGCTCCGGCAGTTCCGGCCCGCTGGTCGTTCCGGTCAGCAAATCGACGACGTAGTGCGTCGCCTCATTGTAGCTTTCGACTATCATGTCGCGCATCGCCCGCCGCAGTTCAGGCGTGTCCGCAAGCCGGCCCTCCTCCATCCACTGGTGCGCCGCGGCCAGGTAGAATAATTTCACCACGCTGGCAGGATAAATCATCTCGCCACCCCGGTAGGCCGCCTGCACGGGCTTCGACGGTTCTCGTAAATCGACAAGCGTGACGGCGAATTGATTGGACTGAAGCTTGTTCGCCGAGAACTCCTCCAATGTCCCGCTCACCGCGGAATCGACCATCCTCTGCAGGCCGCGCGCATCGAGGGCCACCGGCGCGGCTTCAGCGCCGCGCATCTGGACCCCGACAATCCAGGAGCAGGCGACAAGAACCATCGAGGCCACGGACCGGCGCCGCAGCAACGTAGGGCAGGCGTCTCGCCTGCCCTGGCCGCGAAGCGGCCAAAGGAAGGCGCGCCTTCGGCGCTGGGCAAGCGAGACGCTTGCACTACGTTGCGCTTCATGGAGAAGGGCTGACGGCACTGCATGTTGGATTTCGGTTTGAACTTTCATCACGGCCCGGATCGTATCCGAACGAGCCCTCGACTCAACTGGGAACTCCGCCCTTCGGCTCGCTTGAATTTTCTCCGGTCGCCCAGCGTAGTATGGGCCGTGCAAACGCACTGTTCTCCACCCCCTCTGGCGCCCGCGGCGCTGCTGGCTGCACTGGTTGTCCTTTTTTCCGCTCCCGTCCGTTCCGCCGACTGGCCGCAGTATCGCGGGCCGAACCTCAACGGCGTCACTTCGGAAAAGATCGTCAAGACCTGGCCCTCCGAGGGTCCACGAACGATCTGGAGAGCGCCTTTGAACAATGGGTTCAGTTCGTTCGCCGTCGCGGGCGGAAAGGCCTTCACGCTGGTCAACCGCAATATCGAAAACGTGCCGAATGAAGTTTGCGTCGCGCTGGATGCCGACACCGGCCAGGAGCTTTGGGCCGCCCCGCTCGGCTTCGCGAAATACGACGACGGCGGCGACACCGGAGCACCCGGCAACACTGGCGGCGATGGCCCGCGCTCCACGCCAGCGGCTGACTCGAATCGCGTTTACGTGCTCACCGCCAGCCTCGGCCTCTTCTGCCTCGACGCCCGGAATGGCCGGGCCGTCTGGAGGAAGGACCTCCCGCGCGAGCACGGCGCGCGCAACATCCGCTGGCAGAATGCGGCGTCGCCGATAATCGAAGGCAACCTCATTTTCGTGTGCGCCGGCGGGGCGGGACAGTCTCTGCTCTGCTTTCATAAGGCGACTGGCGCCGTGGTTTGGAAATCACAAAGCGATGCGATGACGCACGCCACTCCGATTGTGGCCACCATTCTCGGCCACAGGCAGGTGATTTTCCTCACTCAGTCCGGTCTGGTCTCGGTCGTGCCGGGCACTGGCCAGGTGCTCTGGCGGCATTCTTTCCCCTATCGCATGTCGACGGCCGCCTCGCCCGTCGTGGGCGGCGACATCGTTTACTGTTCCGCCGGCTACGGCGTCGGCGCGGGCGCCGTGAGAATCTCCAGGAACGGAACGGCGTGGAAGGTGACCGAACTGTGGCGCAAGGAGAACGATCTCATCAACCACTGGAGCACGCCCGTGTATCACGACGGCCATCTCTACGGCCTGTTCGGATTCAAACAATGGGAACGAGGCCCGCTCAAATGCGTCGAACTGGCGACGGGCCAGGAGAAATGGTCCCGGAACGGTTTCGGCCAGGGCGGCACGATACTCGTCGATGACTACGTCGTCGCGTTGGCGGAGAACGGCGACCTGGTCGTCGTCGAAGCGCGGGCCGGCGCTTACAGGGAAGCCGCGCGCCATCGCGCCGTGACCGGCAAGTGCTGGAACAACGCGGCCGTGGCCAATGGACGCATTTACGCCCGCAGCACCAAGGAAGGAGTTTGTCTCGAAGTCGCACCGCGTACTGCGGCGAAGTGACGCGGTGCCGATCGCAACGTTCAGGCACAGGCGTGCCGCATCCGGGCTGGAGTAGCTGCGACCGTGAGGTCGCGGGCCGGAGTTTCCGAGGGTCGCAGCGCCTTCAAACGTCCAATGCCCTGCCTTCCCGTCCTGCGACCTCACGGTCGCAGCTACACTGGACGAAGTCCGGTCTTTCCCCTACGGCCAGCCGAGTACCGGCGCGGGCGGATTGCCTCGTGCTCGCCCCAATGGCGTTCGACCCCCTGGCGAGGCACCTTGGCCGCGCAGGAACATACGTGGAACGCCGGCAGGAGTGGGCGAAGGGGAACCGCTCCTCCTGCCGGCACCACTACCGAATCGTGCAGCTGATCACCCAAAGACGAGCGCTCCATCGTCCGCGCCGCCGCCCCACCGGGCGATGCACCGCGCGAGTCAGCGCGCTGCGTCCGATGGCACCACGCTTCCCGGCATTTCTCAGCCACCAGGGCGCGCAGTTATGCGGTTTCCGCGGATTTAGTACACGCGCGGTTTCGCTCAAGCGTTGACCAGCAGCTCGGTGTTGAACCACTGGACCTGGTTTATTGAGTCCAATCGCGAAGAAGTTCCTGCCCAGCTTTTCGGCACGGAAGCTTTCGGGACTGGCTCCCCCAAACGCGTAGAATCAGCGGGGATTAGCGGGGATTTGAGGTTTTGATCTGAACCTTCAAACCGATTTTGAACCGCTAATCCTCGCTCATCTTCGGCCTGTCGCTAAAATGGAAACGTCGCCTGGCTGCTCGCGCTTGTTGAAGCTGGAACGCGAAACGCAGCCGCGGATAGTTCCGGCGCCGCGCCCGCAATGCCCGCACGCCGGCAGGCCACCGCAAACAACGCCTCAATCTGCTCCGCAAACGTTCCCTCGCCTCGCATCCGCGAGCCAAATCGCGGATCATTGAGCCGGCCGCCGCGCATCGACCGCACCTGAGCCAGCACCTTTTCCTTCCGGTCCGGGAAATGCCGCTCCAGCCACTTCTCGAACAGCGGCCCCACGCCGTGTGGCAGCCGCAGCGTCACGTAGCCGGCGAATTGCGCCCCCGCGGCCGTGGCCGCCGAGAGGATGTTCGGGATTTCGTGATCGGTGACCGCCGGGATTACCGGCGCCACGAGCACGCCCACCTGGATGCCGGCCCGGCGCAGCGCTTCGATGGCCGCCAACCGGTACGCCGGTAACGACGCCCGCGGCTCCAACTTGGGCGTGAGGGCGGCGTCGAGCGTCGTCACCGAGATGAACACCGCGGCCGCCTTGTGTTCGGCCAGGCGCTGAAGGACATCAATGTCGCGCGTGACCAGATGGTTCTTCGTCACGATGGCGACCGGATTGCGGAAGTCGGCCAGGACTTCCAGGCAACGGCGCGTCAGCTTGAGGCGGCGCTCGACCGGCTGGTAGCAATCGGTCACGCCGCTCATGGCGATGATC
>CAZZAQ010000398.1:2966-5108 GCA_964652165.1 uncultured Bifidobacterium sp. | reverse complement strand
CTGGTTTGACACGCGAGTTGTCGAACCAACGGCCCTTGCTGCGGTTGGCGGAGCCCGGCACACTGGGCGAGCTGTCTGAGGCGCTCGGCGCGGAACAAAGTGCCGAGCAGGAACGAGACAAAATTTATTGGCAACCGCTCAAAGCCGAGTTGGAGCAATTACGCCATGCCGCACGCCGCAAGTGATTAGAAAATGTTCACCCTCCTCACCCCCCAACTCCTCCGCCAGCTCGAGCAGTTCCAGTTGCTCGCGGCGCGGCGGGCGAAGAGTTCGGCCAAGGGCGAGCGCCGCAGCCGGGCGCGCGGGCAGTCGGTCGAGTTTGCGGATTACCGCAATTACGTGCCGGGCGACGACTTCCGCTATCTGGATTGGAACCTCTACGGCCGGCTGGAGAAGCTCTTCCTCAAGCTCTACGAGGAGGAGCGCGAGTTGCCGGTGCGCATCTTTCTCGATGCCAGCGAGAGCATGACCTTTGGAGAGCCGCGCAAATTCGAGTTCGCGCTGAAAGTCGCGGCGGCCATCGGCTACGTCGCGATGTGCGGGTTTGACCGCGTCAGTGTGATTCCCTTCCCGGAGATCGCGGGCGAAGGCGACGGCAATTCCGAATCCGCCATCCGCGGGGCCTTGCGCAGCGTGCGCGGCAAGAAGTCAGCGATGCAGTTCTTCCGCAACCTCAGCGGCGTGACCGCGAAGGGAGCGGCAAATCTGAACGAATCGCTCCGCCGCGGCGCGTTGGAGGCCCGCCAGGCGGGCGTGGCGGTTGTGCTGAGCGACTTCCTGGATCCGGCGGGTTATGAATCGGGCCTCACGGCGCTCGTCGGGCGGGGTTTCCAGGTGAACGCAGTGCAAATCCTCGCGCCGGACGAATTGGAGCCGGCCACCTACGGCGACCTGCGCCTGGTCGACTCCGAAACCGGCGGCCCTCAAGAGGTCACTTTCGGGCGGTTCCGCCTCAAGGCTTACCGGCAAACGGTGCGGAATTTCATCCAGCGATTGCGCGAGTTCTGCACGGGGCGCGGCATCAGCTTTTTCTCGGCCGGCTCGGACACCGACTTGTCGGAGCTGCTCCTCAAGCAACTGCGGTCGGCCGAGGTGTGGGGTTGAAGCCCGGTCGCTGGCCGCGTTCCGGCGGCGCTGGCTCAAGGGTGCGGGGATGCAGAACGATTGGTGGCGCCGGCCAGGATCCATTTCCACTTCTCCGACGCCGCGAAGTGATCCGCCAGAGCTTGCGCGGCGAGGGCCTGGCCGCCGGGATTCCAATGCGGGTCAGTTTTGAAGTAGTAGCTTCCGGGGTCGCCGCTCTTCTCCTGGATCGGCTTCATGTCGACGAGGTCCAGCCCGGCGTCGCGAAGCATGCTCGTGAATTGCTCGTGGACTTTCCTTTCGGTCTCCACGTTTTTCCCCACCCACAGCGCGCGTGACGGAACGACGAGCACGACCGCGTTGTAGTTGGTGGCAAACTGCACCAATTCGTCCCGGCTGCTGTTGAGGACCTCGGGAGTGGCCTCGTTCTTATGGGTCAACTGGTCGATGTTCCTCGAGATGCCGACCTTCTCGAAGAAACGGCGGATGGCGGGGGATTTTTGCAGCGCGTGGGAGAAAAAGTTCCACAACGCGCTGCGTTGCCGGAACCAAGCGGCCACCTTTTGCCGGAACGTGGACACCATGTGAGTCTGGTAAACAGCGTGCGCGTTGGGGATCGACCGGTAGTCCCACAGGTCATTCTCCATGCAGAGGCCGATAACGAGGTGGCGGATGGGAGCGCCTTGGCGCTTGACGTATTGCAACGTCCGGGCGTAACCACGGATGTCTTCGGCGAGGCAGAAGTTGTAAAAGCAGGCGCCGAGCCGCTTTTCCAGGAGGTTGCCGTAGCGCTCGTGTTCCTCCACGCCCCAGCCCATGCTGTACGAGTCGCCAATGACGAATACATCATTCGTGGTTGCCTGAGCGTAATCCTTTGTGTCGCGAAAGCCGTGGCGGTTGAATCGAACAGTGATCAAAAAGTCGCCTTTGGGCGTGCCCTGCCGCGTGGTGGTGTTGGGGATCCCGGTCACGACACCACCTTCGTTGCGCTGAAAGATGAGCTGGGTGCGCGGGTTGTACCACGGCAGGAACATCCGAACGGCGATTTCCAGCAATAAC
>CAZZAQ010000398.1:0-2956 GCA_964652165.1 uncultured Bifidobacterium sp. | reverse complement strand
AGCAGACCCAGCCGGACGAGCCAATGACGCAGTTTGCGAGGCGGTTTGGGCGTGGTCATTCGGCGGAGCGAGGATGTGAAGGACGCTATCCCTTCGGTTCGCCGAAGTCAACGCGCTTGGTGCCGGCCGCTACGTTGTCGTCGCCCCGCGTCACAACTGAGGATTGAACTGCTCCCCGATCTTCCAGCACACTGGCCCCATGCAGATGAAACGCGCTCCTCGCAAGACACTCGCAGTCTCGCTCCTCCTCCTGGCGTTGATGGCTGGAATTGCCGACGGAGTCGCCGCCCCGACGGCGGCCAAGGCCACGCTGTTCGGGCTGCTCGGCACGGCGCAGTATTCCCATGCCGGTGGCCCGTTCGTCCCGGTAAAGAAAGGCGCCATCTTCGAAGCCGGCGACGTGATCAAGACGGAGAGCGGCTCGGCGGTGGACATTTTTTTCGGGCCCCTTGCCGGCACGGTACGGATGACTGAGTCGTCGACGCTGGTCATCGAGAAGTCATTCGTGGCCGATGGGCGATTTGGGGCGGAGTTCGAATTGAATCTCTTTCTGCGCGAGGGAGAGATCCTGGGCCGGGTGGCGCGCCATGAAGGCGGATCGCGATTTCAAGTGAAGGTGCCGGTCGGACTGGGGGCGATTGTCGAAGGACAGTTCCGGATGGACGCGCGCGGTTATGTAGTGCAGTTGGATGGGAAGTCCGTATTCGTCCACGTTCCCCCCTCCGGCGACCCTCTCCCACACACGTTGAAAGGGCCGCCAGCGGTTTACTTTTGGCCGGTGGAAGGCGTCCAGCCGGCGCCCGCCGCGTTGGTCAGGGAAGTGACGAACCAGCATCGCTCGAAACTCCCCAAAGGCTGACCCACGCCGGGCCTCGCCGCGCGGCTTTAACCGGCATGGCCATTGCCCCCGAAATGAGCCTTGAGCCTGCGCACCAGGCGGCGCTCGGTGTCCGAGGGCGGAACACGTGGCCGGGTCGGCTTCTTTGGCCCAGTTGGATCCACACCCCGAAACTATTTCGCCAGGAGGGAAAGGACCAATTCCATGTCACGGAGGGTCGGAGGGCTCCGTTGTACTAGAGAGTCCGGTGCCGGAGTCATACTGGTGCCTGAGTCTCTGGATTTCTTTGGAGAGCAGTTCTGTGACTCGGTGTTTGACCAGGAAGACCTGGCCAATGGTGATGCCCAACTTGGTGGCGACCTCTGTGCTGGGCAAATCTTTTAGCACGTACCAGTCGAAGATCTGAAAGTGCTTCGGCTTGATCCTGGCCTTGATGTTTTGAATCGCCACCTGGACGAGGTTCCACTCCCACTCTTCATCCCAGTTGGGCGGGGTCAACGTGGCCGGATCGATGACGTCGTCAATCGGGTCGGTTCCGGAAGTGCCCCGGGGCAGGTGAACGTGCCGTTTGGCGGCCTGCTTGTGTTCCCGCTGTTGGTCAAGAATGCAGAAGCTCGCCGTCTTGGACAAAAAGCCCTTGAAGGTTCCCTTGGAGGGGTCGTAGTTGAAGTTGGGCATCTGGCGAGACACCGCTATAATCGTCTTCGACACAACATCTTGCGCATCGGAGTCGTTCAGCCCGGATCGGATGGCGACCGCGTAGATAAACCTCCAATAGGTCTGGAAAAAATCGTACCAGCTTTCCTGGTCGTCCCAGTTCTTCAACCGGCTCAGGAGGCTTCGCCGGGTCGGCAGGAACTGATCATCACTGGGATACTGGTTTGTAATCACTGGTGCTATCTATATTAGTAGGCGCCAACCGCGGAAATCTTTCAAGAAAAGTGACGCCATCAGCCGAATGGCAGAAAGGTGCAAGGAAATTGCGATTTTTTTGAAAGAAACAGACGGCTGCCTCCGTATGTAAGGTGTATGCCACGCAGTCCATATTTCTGTCAGCCGCGATCCGTGCTCGAAAGAGAAGAGCGGTTCCAAACGGGCCTGCGCGGATCGGCGGCCCGGCAAGGAGACGGGCCGCCGGCCTGCCGGCAGCCGCGGGCCAACCCCCCGCGGCTGCCCTTTGAATCTTCGTGATCTTAGCGGCTCAAGACGAGCCGCCACGCCAAGGGAAAGCACGGGTGACACCCAGAGGTTCAGCCACGGGCCGGACGCGGTTCGTGGCTGAACGCTTGTCGCATACCAAGCCAATCCTGCTATGTCGCCCCGCCGTCGTTCCCCTCCTGACGCCGGGCGGCGACATACACGCGCGCCGTCTCGCGAAGCCCATCCACAATCATGTCCACGGTTCGGTCGATGGATCCCTGGTTTTCATGCACAACGTCGAGCGCCTTGTAGCCCATCTCCGCGGCGCGCCGCGGGTCGGCAAGCAGTTCGGCCAGCGCTGCTTCCAGCCCGGCGGCGTCCTGCACCTGGAGAGCAGCGCCCCGTTCCACGAAGGCTTTCGCAATCGCTTCGAAGTTTTGCATGTTAGGCCCGAACACCATTGGCTTGCCGAGCACGCCCGGTTCGATGGGGTTCTGGCCCCCTTCGGCCGTGAGGCTCTTGCCGACGAAGATCACCGACGCCTGCTCGTAAAAGTGTTTCAACTCGCCGGTGCTGTTCACCAGGAGACAATCCACTTCGCCTGCTTTGTATTGCGTCTGCGGCGTGATTTCTTTGCGATAGGCGAAGCGAACACCCTGGGCGGCAATTTCCCGGCCCGCTTCCTTGCCCCGCTCGAAGTGACGGGGGACGACGACGAGGAACAGGTCGGGGAATCGCTGCCTCAGCCGAAGATACACCGCGGCCAGTGCCCCTTCCTCCCCCGCGTGAGTGCTGCCGCCAACGAGAATCCGAGCGTTGGGTGGGGCGCCGATTTGCTCCAGCAACCGCCGCACGTCCAACAGCCGGCGTTCGTCGAGCTTGGCGGCGTCAAACTTGAGGTTGCCGACCACGCGAATGGCTTCGGGCCGGCAGCCCAGCTCCTTCAACCGCTCGGCGTCGGCCTCGTTCTGGCAGCCC
>CAZZAQ010000397.1:0-5111 GCA_964652165.1 uncultured Bifidobacterium sp. | reverse complement strand
CGCGTTCGTGCCACGGAATCCGCCATTGTCCACGGCGACCGCGGAGAGCGTGTGCGAGCCGGCGGTGACGTCGCACCACTCAAACGAGTAAGGGCGCGTGGTGTCGGTGAAGAACAAAGCGCCATCGACGTAGAATTCCACACGCGCAACGCTTCCATCCGTATCGGATGCCCTCGCCTGGCATTGGAAGTTGGTGCCGACAAAGAAAGAAGCGCCGTTGACAGGATTGGTGAGTGTCACCGTAGGCGGACTGTTCGGCACGACCGTGATGCTCACGGCTGGTGAAGTCGCCATGTTGGCCAGGTCGTCGGTCGCTGTCGCCGTCAACGAATGCGCGCCGAGCGTCGCGTTGCTCAGGACTGAACTGAACGGAGCTGCGTTGTCGCTGCCGATGAGGTTCACGCCGTCGTAAAAGCTGACATCTGTGACATTGCCGGGCAAGATGGCCAGGGCGCTAAGAGCAATGGGAACCCCTTGGGAAAAAGTTTGACCGTTCGCCGGGCTGGCAAGGGTCACGCCGCTGATGGCGCCGAACGAAAAGACGATATTGTCGATGGTGTAGCCCCCTTCCTCGGTATTGGCGTCGTTTCGCGTTGCGTTGGAGTTGTCGTCCACCCACAGGACATAGAGCAGGCTGCCAGCGGGCCACGATCCAAGATTCAACGTGGCCGTGGGCGTACCTGGAGTATCGATGGAGAATTCAGGAATAAGGGACCAACTGCCGGCATCGCCGGTGAGGCTGTAAAAGACGCGATGGCCGGGAACTTCCTCCACGACCGTCGTGCCGGCCGCGTTGAGTTCGTTGAGTTCATACGCGATGTTCAGAGCCGATTGGTCGGAGCCGCTGTCGTTGCGCAGTTTGGCCATGAGCGAGACGTAGCTGACGCCGGTGGCCACGGTCTCGACGACTCCCAGCGTGGAATTCCATCGGGCCAGCGGACTGGAACTGATGGAAGGGTTGACGGTGGCGCTGGCGCCCAATTGCTGGGTGAACGCGGCGCCGATATTCGTTTGTGCGGCGGCATCGAGGCCGGTCGTGTCTATGATGTCCGCATTCGCCCCCGCGTTGAAGGCGGTGTACCACCCTTCCTGGATGTTTGGATAAGTGCTGAAGCTAATGGTGCCGCTGCCCGCCGGCCCGACCGGAACCACGCCCGAGATGACACCCGCTTTGAAGGTGACGTTGTCGATGAGATAACCGCCCTCTTCGTTGTTGGTGTTGTTGCGATCCGCGGCGGCGTTGTCATCCGCCCACAGCAAGTACAACAGGCCGCCATTGGGCCACGACCCGACATTGGCGGTGCCGACTTTTGTGCCGGTCGTCCCGATGGATGAAACTTCGGGCACCACCTGCCAGCTTCCAGCGTCGCCGGTCAGGCTGAAGTAAACGCGATGGCCGGGAACCTCCTCCACTACGACGGTCGGAACAGTGCCCGCTGTGGAATTGTTTTCGGTCAGGTCGTAGCTGAACGTGAGCGCGGCTTGATCCCCACCCGTGTTGTTCTGGAGCGTGGCCATCAAGGACACGTAGCCGACGCCGGTTGCCACTGTCTGGACCGCCAGGGCGGTGGAGTTCCAACGAGCGATATTGGCGGAGCTGATGGCGGGAGC
Source organism: uncultured Bifidobacterium sp. (assembly GCA_964652165.1). GTDB lineage: Bacteria > Verrucomicrobiota > Verrucomicrobiia > Limisphaerales > JADJPG01 > DASTLJ01. Next base: position 3,500 of record CAZZAQ010000397.1, on the reverse strand, counting down.
CGTGGTGGCAGTCGAACCGAGCACCGTGGTGATGGCGCTGGCAACGTTCGTCTGCACCGCTGCGTCCAGGCCGGCGGCATCGGTGATGTCGGCGCTAGCGCCGGTGTTGAGCAATGTGGACCAATCGCTCGCGGCGGGCAGCGCGTTGAACGTCAGCGTGCCGCTGCCGCCGGGGCCGACTGAAATAGCCGCTTGGGCGCTGAGGGCACAGCCGACCGCTATTGCTGTTAAATAGAACAGGCTTCGTTTCATAAGTGAGGCAGGTTGAATAGACAGAGCATGACCAATAGGAAGCGTGGGGGAACTGAAAATTGGCGCCACTCGCATTCGGGAAGCGTCTTGGAGCAAATGGCGGCTCGAAACAGCCGCGCGATCCGCAGGGCGGGTCAAGGACGTCGCAGGAAGCATTGCTGTCAGCGTGAACGGTTCGTATGACTCGTCCATAAACAGGAAATGACAATTCGTTCATGGGACTGAGAACCAGTGGGGCCAGGACGGTCCCGCGCGCAAATGAACAAGAACCTGGAGGAGGATAATAAATCCGGCCGCCCGGCTCAGCCGGAAGAATTCCTGCTTGAGCCGTTTCACTTCCACCCGGACCAGTGCCGGGGTGTGGAACGCCGACCAGCGCGGCCAAAAGCGCGGTGTGCGACGGCAATAATTCCGATAGTCCGCCTGAAACCGGCGTTCCAGAAAGTGTTCCTCGGCGCGCACGACAAACCGCAAATACAGGAACACCGCCGGCAATAGGGCCGCGGCAAAAACGATGCTCTTGAGGAAACACGCCGCCGCGATGGCGAAGGCAAGGCTTCCGAGATACAGGGGATTGCGGCATGTCGAGTACGGCCCCGCCGTCTGCAATTCCTGGTCTTTACGCCCACCGACGTACAGGGTGGCCCAAACGCGCAGCGCCGCGTAGGTGAGAAACGCCAGCCAGCCGGCGGCGTTGAGTGCGGCGCCTGGCAACGAATCCTCGGGCACGATCGCAGCGCTGAAGAGGACTGTCAGCCCGACGGGCACGAAAAGCACCGCCCCGAACAGCCCGCGATGGCGGAATGCGATGGCGCGGCGACAGGTCTCTATTGGCTGGCTTTGCGACTTAATCGCCAGCGGTTGTTCAGGTGCAAGATTCATCGCCTTCAGCCTAACAGCATTTGGTGACAAGCGCCTGAAAAGACGATGACAATTATGTCATCGGGCCTTCATTCGCGGTTCATGTTGCGGGCGCCTCATGCAGTCGAAGTTCATGACCAGTCCACGCACGTCATAACATGAGCCACGTTGTCGCGTCCGACCCTGCGAGCGGCGTTGTTTCCGTTGTTCGATCGCCGTCATCAGCCCGGTGATCAGCAAATGCATGTGAGCGAATCCATCCTCCCGCCAAGCCTGGCGGTTAATCCCGCATTGCCGCAATCCGCCCCGCCCGGTAGTGTTGAGGGTATGCGTGTGCTGGTCGTTGAGGACGAAAAGAAGACCGCCTCATTCATCCGCAAGGCGCTTCAGAGCGAGGGCTACGCGGTGGACGTGCTGCAGGACGGCACTGAGGCACTTGCCGCCGTGGGCCATACACCCTTCGATGTGGTCGTGCTCGACGTGATGCTGCCAGGCCGCGACGGCTTGAGCGTCGTACGCCAAATGCGGGAGAGAAAGATTGCGATCCCCGTGCTGATGCTGACCGCCCGCGGCGAAGTCAGCGAGAAAGTCGAAGGACTCAACGCGGGCGCCGATGACTACCTGCCCAAGCCCTTCGCCCTGGAAGAACTGGTCGCCCGCGTGCGCGCCTTGGGCCGTCGTTACAGCGACACGAAGTCCCTCACGCTCCATGTCGGTGACCTGACAATGGACACGGTGACTCGCAAAGTGACGCGGGGCGAGACGCCGATCGACCTGGCGCCGCGCGAGTATTTGCTCCTGGAATTCCTGATGCGCTCGACTGGACGAATTTGCGGGCGCATGGCCATCGTCGAGAAAGTCTGGGACTACGATTTCGACCCCGGCACGAACCTGGTGGACGTTTACGTCATGCGGCTGCGCGAAAAGATTGACGCCGGCTTCGAGCCGAAATTGCTGCACACCGTGCGCGGGGTGGGCTATGTGTTGAAGGAACCGTCATGACGATTCGGAATCGGCTCACACTTTCGTTAAGCGGCATTCTGCTCGTGTCCCTCGCCGTCATGGCGGGCGTGCTTCACTACGAATGGGTCGAGCAGCAGCGACGCATGGCGGAGGAAAAGCTGCAACCGGAGCCGGCATGGGAGGAAGTGGGGGAAATCGTGCTCTACTACGGTGTCCCCACCATGCTCTTGCTGCTCGTGGGCAGTTGGTGGCTGCTCCGGAAATCCCTCGCGCCTGTCATTTCCCTCACCCGCGCGGCGGAGCGCATCCACGTCCACAATCTCAAAGAACGTCTTCCGCAGAGAGGAAGCGGCGATGAACTTGACCGTCTCACCGAAGTTTTCAACTCGATGCTGACGCGGCTCGACGAATCGTTCACGCGCATCCGTGAATTCACCCTCCACGCGTCGCATGAACTTAAAACGCCGCTCACCATCCTGCGGGCCCAAATCGAAACCGCGTTGGGTGACCCGGCGACCCCCAATGCCCAGCGCGAAATCTTCGCCGACCAGATCGACGAGATTGCCCGCCTTACCAAGATTGTGGACTCGCTGACGCTTCTCGCCAAGGCAGACGCCGGCCAGCTTGCCGTCGCACAGGAACCCGTCCGGCTCGATGAACTCGTGCGCGAGAGTTTTGCCGACGCGCAAATGCTGGCCTCTCCCGCGCGGCTGCGGGTCGAGTTGAGCGTGTGCGATGAAACCACCGTGCGGGGCGATCGCCATCGCCTGAGGCAACTCCTGCTGAATCTGACCGACAACGCCATCAAGTACAATCAACCCGGCGGCCGCATTGCCATTGGCCTCAGCCGCAACAACGGCGCCGCCGAACTGACCATCGCCAACACCGGCCCCGGCATACCGCCCGAAAAACTCCCGCGCGTCTTCGACCGTTTCTATCGCGGCGACCCCGCCCACAACAGCGCCGTGGAAGGCTCCGGCCTGGGCTTGAGCATCGTGCAGTGGATCGTGAACGCGCACAAGGGGACCATAAGCGTGGCCTCCGAACCTCAAAAATTGACGACCATCACGGTCCAGTTACCGGTACAGCCCGCTTCGGAATCGATGGGTAAACCGTAGTGATCGAGGTGATGGCGGCGGCGCCTCAGCCTCTCGAGTCGCCCTGGAGCAGGCATTGCGGCAAGTCCTGGAACCCTGCGCTTCGAGTGCCGGGACGCACGTCCCGCAGATCATTGGTGCGCGTGGCAGGACTTGAACCTGCACGGCTTTCGCCACTACCACCTCAAAGTAGCGTGTCTGCCAATTCCACCACACGCGCAACCGGGGGTTTACTGAAACAAGCAGAGCCGAACGGCGCAAGCGCATTTTGCGGCGATTCGAGCTCGGGGGCGCATCCGGACACTGCTCTGACTGGTAGGGCCATCG
>CAZZAQ010000396.1:1997-5135 GCA_964652165.1 uncultured Bifidobacterium sp. | reverse complement strand
CCAAAGCGTGACAGGGGCGCATGTTAGCTCCGGCCGGGCGGGAGAAGCAAGGAAGGGAGGGAGGAGGGAGGAGGGAGGAGACGCAGCAAGCTGCGTCTTTACGGCAGGGCGGGCAATGCCTGGATTGCGCGATTCGCCCGGTCCAGCTCCCCCGCATCGCCGGAGAAATCCCAGTTGCCTCCTCTTTTCAAGGAAATCCGCAAAGCCCCGTCGCGGAGAAACTTTATTTCCTTAATGTTGTCGAAGCGGCCGTTTTCGCAGCGGTTAAAGTCGGTATCCGGGCGATCGCAGATGTAGCTCACAGCGTTTCCCGGCCCCACGATCAGGTTGCCGTAGCAGAAGGTTGTGCTCATCTTCAAGTTTTGGATGAGAGTCTTATGCCGGTGGCCCACAGCGAAAGTCTGTACTTGGGCGGCGGGGTCGGAGCCCTGCTCACCGGCGGCCGTCCCCACCGGGAGGCCGCCCGCTTGCGCCGCGGCGCCCGCTGCCTCGGGCGGCGGAGAAACACCGAAGCGCGCCAAGGTGTAGGCACGCAAATCGGGATCCTGGGCGACGCGCTGGCCGGACTTGACGGCCACGGCCTTCCAGGAATTCTCCACCAGGTCCACCAGGACCTCCAGGTTGTTCGCTCCCAATCCGGTGAAGCTAGCATGAACCTTGATCCCGGAATAATCCTGGGTGCGGACGCTGGCCATCTGCACCGGGGAGGAGCCGCACTTCGCGAAGAGCCCCCAGCCGCTCTGGTTGCGGTCGCGCGCGTTGGCCACCGCGCTCAGCAGGCCGGGAGTGGCCACCTGAGCCAGCACGTCGGTGCGCCCGGCGCACACCGCAAAGGCGACGCGGCGGGCGACGTCGGCCGCCTGTTGCTTGAGGTCTGGCCGCAGCGGCTCCTCCAGGGCCTGAAGGTTGCGCAACATGAGATTTTCGCCGACAGGCGCAAACTCCAGTTCGTAAACCCGCTCCTTGAAATCCTTCGACAGAAAGTGCACGCGCACGGTGAACTGGTTGCGCTGCGCCTCCGTGATAGATTCAACCTGATGCGCCTGATAGGCGAAGGGCGGACAGATCTGGTCCAAGCGGTTGGCATCGTCCAGCAATTCCTTAAAGACCAGCCCCGACAGCGTGGCGCGGCTCCCCTGGTCAAGTTCCTTGTAGAGAATCTCCAGCAGGGTAGGAATTTTCTCCCGGGCTTCGTCCAGCCTGGAAATCAGGTTTTCCAGGGCGCGCAGCGTCTTTGGGCCCGCTCTCTGCTGCCGGAGCCGGTTCAGGGTCTCCGGAGTGGGAACAAAGGCGATGCCGCGGGTTTCGATTTCCCGGGCCACGGTGGCATCAGGTGCGGAGATGCTGATCAGCTTGCGGACCTGCTCCAACGTCAGCGGGGGCTTGGTCTGCGCCATCATGCCCCGTACCAGGGTCAGCGCCACGATCATCCCTAGGAAGCATCGCGCTAGCGCACGGGCTCGTCGAAAGAGTCTGCCGTTTCGGTAACAGAAACGCATCTTCCTTCACCCCTTACTCGGCTCCCAGGATCTTCATGGTTTCAGCTACCTTGTTCTTCAAAGCCTTCGCCTGGGAATTCTGCGGATCGAGGCGCAAGGCCTCGTCGCAAGCGGCTAGCGCGCCGCGGTAGTCGCTCTGCTGAAAGCGCGCCTCGGCCTGCGCCAGCAAGTTGCGCACGGTGTCCGCCGTGTCGGGCGTGGACTGCGCGGGCTGCGCCGGGCTGCCCGCCTCCGCCAGAGCGCCTGGCGACCAAGGGGGCGGCGATGCGCCGTTCAGGGGAATGGCCCAGCGAAGGTCGCAAGGATCTGCAAGATTGTTGCTGTGTCTTATGACGCCGGTTTGGTCGGTGCAAAAGCTACGTTTGCCTGAAAAACCGGGTGTCACGGGCACAGCGTAGGCCTTGTAGGTGATCACGACATGACCCAGGGACGAATCTGGCGGACCGGCTTGATAAGTAAAGATGTAGCCTGATTTTGTTCCGGAAGCTAGTTCGGCGCTGATCAAGCCGGCCGTTCGACTTGAAGAACTGCCTTGGGCCGGCGGTTCCATGTGCACCAGGCTTCGCGGGAAACCAATGTCCGGATAGGTGGAAGAGTAGGTCACACCGGCGGTGTTGATCGTCCTTAGCGCGCCCACTGCGGAAGACTCGTTGTTCGCGATCAGGGCCGGATCAGCGACAGCAGCAGCAGCTTGAGCCGGAAGCGCCGGCGCTGGTTGGGCGGGTTGGCTTTCGATGCCTTGCGCGGTTGTCTCCGCCGGCTTCGTCCAGAAATACCACCCTGCGCCGCCCAGAGCGACCAGCAGCAACAGGGCACCTGCAATCAGAACCGGCTTACGCGATTCCGCCTCCGGCATCGGCCTGGGCTGGTAAGCCGCGGCCCTGGGCGCGGCAGGCGCGACTTGGGCTGCGCCCGCTACGGCCCCCGGATGGGGAGATGCAGCCGCGGCCGGTGCGGCTGCGCGCGCAGCCATCGATTCGCCGCACGACTTGCAAAACTCGACCCCGCCTCGGTTTGCAGTTCCGCACTGCGGGCAGATCTGAAATTTCGCAGCGGGCTCCGCCTGAGAAACGCCCAAGGGAGAAGCGCAGTTCTTGCAAAATCGCGATTCAGGCTTGTTTTCGGCTCCGCAAGTGGGACAACCATTGGCGGCCGCCGGGGCGCCGGCGATCTCCGTCGCAGTGGCTGGGCTCGCAGCCGCCGGACTCGTGGCCGCGGCCACCGGCGCCGGCAGATCCGCTCCACAATGCTTGCAGAATCTCTTGTCGCCTTCTGCCGGCTTGCCACAGGAAGGACAGACGGCCATTCGTTAACCTCCACTTTCCGGTTACTGCAGCGGCTGCCACCCCTGGCAAGCTACCGTGCTACCGGCCGGCGTGAATCGAATCACGCCCGACTGATCTGAGCAGAATGCGTGCTGACCGGTCTGGCCAGGGATCGCCGGTTCCGCTGTGATCTGATAGGTCACAGCCGGAGTGCCGGAGCAGCCTCGAAGGGTAAATACGTAGCCGCTTTTCTGTCCGCTGGCCAGCTTCTGGTCAATCAAACATGCCGTGTTCGAATCGGCACTGCACGACCCATCTTCCGGCCCCCCTAGACTGGCCAGACGGCAGGCGAAGCCGACGTCGGGATAGGTCGT